>JAJSAJ010001072.1 GCA_024274855.1 Planctomycetota bacterium
AGCCTGTTGGATGTGTTGCGCTGTAACAGCCCCATCCAAAATGTAGAACTCATCGAAATCGCAGAGGGCATAGTCGGGTGAAGCATCGCAGTCGCGGCCAATGGCGAACGTGTTGTCGATCGGACCGATGTCCATCCGAAGTTTCTTCTTTTCCGCACATAAACGGCCATCCACGTAAAGACGCAATTGGGCGTTTGATGCCAGGTTGTTGATGCCCGTCCAGGTGATGGCCAGATGGTGCCACTCGTTTTGCTTCCAGCCGGTTAAGGTAGTGTTCAGATGCGCACGCTGGTCATCGCGAACGCCATAGATGTCGAAGTGCAATCGTCCCGAGGATGCGGCGATCGTCCAGCGGTTGTGCTGCCACGACTCCTTAACCGAGTCGTGGCCATAGAGGCAAAAAAGAGTGTGCGTTGCTGCTTCATTGACGGGCCAGCGTGGACGCACCCAGAAAGCGACGGTCCCTTGTTTGATACAGAACTGGCCCTCGGTCGGAATCCGCACGTCTTGATCAATGAAGACGGCCTCGGCTCGTATGCCTTTTCGCGAAGGCAATCCCATGGTCTGGCGGGCCACACCAATGGCCACGGGTGCCGCATTATCCAATGGCAGATAGACCAGCGGCCGGGGCTGGTCGTGCTGAGCGGTGCCGGTTTGTGTTGTGATTCCGACCGTATCCCGGTGAATGACCGCCGGCTCAGAGCCCGCTCCCATGAAGCCGATCAGGAAGGGAAACACGATGCTGCAAGGCGAGGTCATGACGATCAGTCCTTTGTTGCCGGTGAGTAAACTTGCCTGTCATTAATGAAAACGACGGTCTCGGTAGAGGATGGCAAGACCATCTTGCTCGGCGGCATGGTTCACGAGACCGGCAAACTTCGACGCAAACTGATCGTGTTGCTGCAACCGGAAATCGTTCACACCGCTCCCTGAATGGCCGATTCTCCTCGAAGGGGCAGCTTTGTGCGCAACGCGATATTGCCGGCAGTGTCGCGGAAGCCGGCAAATTGGTCTTTCGCACGTTTTGTGCGACTCGCTCCTACCACAATCCTGGGCCCAGACGATGGCTCAGTGATCAAAGAGTGTCGCGTCAAACCGCCAGCCTGGATGCGTCTTCAATATCGCCGCCCTGCTATTCGCTGCTCAAGTTTCTTACGCTGTTCGGGTGTGAGCACTTTCAGGGCTTCCTCGGCCGCCTTTTTCTGCAGCTTACGTTGCTCTTCATAGGCTTTCGTCTGGATTTCCTTGAGTTTGGTTTTCTGCTCGTCTGTCAGGTCCAGTTCCTTGAGCGTCCTTGAACTTCGCAGATAGGAGGGCGCCCTTGCCATGAACTCGATTGTTTTCAGGGCTTTGACCTGATGCGGCAGCAGGATCGCCTCGATTTTCTTCTTGAACTCCTCGATTCGCTTCTGCGATTTCTCTCGCATCTCGGCCGACTTGGCCGTGCGCTCCTCGGGTGTCATGTTTCGCCAGTCGCTCCAGGCAGACCGGTCTGCCATCGATGCTTCGCGATACTCCTTGCCCAGTGCCTCGAGCTTCTTGATCTGATCTGGGATCAACTCCAACTCACTCTGGACGCCTTTTTGTTGCAATGAGTAGTATCCGGGAACGTACGGCATGGAACGGCTAACCATCCCTCCTCTTGCCATGCCGGGCTGGGTGACGACATTTTGGGGCATCATGACTACCATGTTTTTCGCAGGCTGTGCGGGCAGCACACGTTTTGGAGCCTGTGCCAAGGCTGACGTGCCCAGGTTCGACATCGCTGTGGCCAGCAATGCGGCAACTGACAG
>JAJSAJ010000126.1 GCA_024274855.1 Planctomycetota bacterium
ACTGGGCATGTGCTGTCGTGCAGAGCCCAAGGGCCAGGCCGATAGCCACAGCCCACATAGCGGCCGTTCGAACTCCATTCGATACCGTCGCAAGACTTACGTCGATCAGGATCCTCCTGATCGATCCAACTTTTCGCGTCATCATCGTATCCCCCGTCAAAGACCAAGGTCGAAAAAGATACCGTCCAACAGACCATTTACGCTGGCACTGTCTTGAAGCCCCGCTTGCTCCGCCATCCAGATCGTGTCACCACCTCCCATGAAACTGAACACGAATCCCATCATTGTTCCGGCATCACGATTCTCGTTGCCGAAAAACAGTGCCCCCTTCGAATCCATCCACGCAATGAAACTAGTCGTCCGAAAACCAAGCCCGAAAGAGCTGCCACTCGGAAACGACTCATTAATCAGCAAAATGCCGGCAAAGCTATTGATAGTCAGCGTCCCTTCCGCGGGCACAAGGGGCAGTTTGATCTGCCAGTCATTCTCCCCGGCAGGTGGTGGAGGCGGAGTCGTACCGTCGTCGATGACGACCTCCACATTCGCTGAAACCGGGTCGTTGACGCCATCATCCACTGTCAACACAGCCACATACGTTCCCACATTTTGGTACGTGTGCGTCACCGTCTGCCCCGATTGAGTTGCACTGCCGTCTCCAAAACTCCATCGAAAATCGAGCCCGTCTCCCTCGGGGTCAGAGCTCCCCGATCCATCGAACTGAACTGCTTGATCGACAACGCCCGAGTAGGGTCCACCGGCATCGGCGCTCGGCGGAAAATTTGGTGCCGCTATGGCGACGTCCACAGACTCCGAGACGGGGTCATTGACTCCATCCCGAACCGTCAACACGGCGAGGTAGTCACCCGAATTTTGATACACGTGCGTCACCGTCTGGCCCGACTGGACCGAGCTGCCATCTCCAAAATCCCATTCATACTGAAGCGAGTCTCCGTCCGGATCCGTGGTCCCGGCCCCACTGAACTGCACCGATTGCCCCGCAAGACCTTCGTACGGACCTCCGGGGTCGACATTCGGTGGCAGATTCGCACCACCATCCGCGACAACAACTTGCACTTGGACGAAAGCAGGCTGATTGACCGTATCGGTCACCGTCACCGTCACCGTATAGGTTCCCGCGTTCTCGAAAGCGTGCGTTATTGTCGGATCGCTACTGAAGAAAGGCGGTGGCGTGCCATCACCAAAGTTCCATAGATAAGTGAGAGCGTCGCCGTCAGGATCGACCGTGCCGGACGCGTCGAACAGAATCTCCTGGCCTGGAGTGCCTGAGTACGGCCCGCCTGCGTCGACGACCGGAGGCAAGTTGCCCGGCCCGCCCCAGACCTCGTCGTGGCACGTCGTGCATGACGGGACAATACTATTCCCCGTTAGATCCTGACCGTGACACGTCGTGCAATTGGTCATCGGATCATCGCGTCCTTCCTTGTGATGCCCCGTCGCAGGCGGATTGGGCGACACAAAATCATTGTGACATGACATGCACGACGGCCCGATGGTACCGAGAAGATCGGCACCATGACACAACGTACAATTGGCCCATGGCGTCTCGCGTCCCGATCCGTCAAAGTGCATTTCCTCCGTTGCGTTCGCTGCGGAAACTGAGCCCAATATCAGAAGGCCCACTGCAACAGCCACAAAGAGTCCATGTATATTCCGTGTTTTCATCGATCTAAATCCTCCTAGCCTTCGGCGCGTAATCGCTCGCGGCACACAACCGGCTACCGCGACACACCTGCGTTTACGTCCCCATTTTGAATACTTTTCTGTTCCTTGTAAATTGAAACAAACCGAATAATTTACTAGGCCATTCCTCTACGAAAACGCCCTAGTCATTTCGAGCAGCCCGCGGCCCCAAACAATCCCCTGCTACTAGACTTTGTCTCAAAACCCGGAGAAGCCGTGTTTCCGGCAGGGCGAAACGCGGCCGGGAGGGCGAAGCTCCTGCCGAGCCTCTTGTTTGATTGGCCAAATCAGCTCGGCCGGAGCTTCACCCTCCCGTATTCAGACAATGCCTAGTTATTCGGGAGACCGGCAGCAGGCACCCCGCCTTGGAAACACCATCAAAGCCGTTCCGCAAACCAAATCCCACCGACCACTTCATCGCCGAACAGGATTCCCGACATCGTACCCGCCGTACGATTTATGTTGCCAAAAAAGATGTTCCCCGACGGATCCATCCAAACAATGACCCCATCGAACTCCATGCCAATCCCTATGCTGGACGGGCCATCAACCGAGCTCGTCCTCACCAAAAGAACACCGGCAAACTCCTCCAGCTCGATCGTAAACTGCTCACCCGAAATCGGGATCTGCATCGCCCAAACATCACCTTCCGGCGGTGGTGGACCGTCCTCGATTTCGACCACGACTTCGCTGGTAACCGGGGGATTGACGCCATCGTCCACGGCAACCTTGGCGGTATAGATTCCGACTGCTTCATACACATGGGTCGCCGTGGGGGAATTACTCGGCGCCGCTTGGGAATGACCGTCTCCAAAATCCCACTTGTAAGTGAGCGCGTCTCCATCTGGATCGAAGGAAGCGGATGCATCCAACACAACGCCGTGCCCCACAATACCTGCGTACGGACCACCCGCGTCCGCAACCGGCGGAAGGTTCGTCGGAACAGAAACTTCAGCGGTCGTCGTTGCCGTATCTGTAAGGTCCGCATTGTCCGTCACGGTTAACGTCACGTCGTACGACCCTGCTGCGACGTACGTGTGTGTCGGATTCTCGTCGACACTCGTACTGCCATCCCCAAAATCCCACAGATAAGTCAGCGGTCCGAGTTCAGGGTCGCTGGAACCAGACCCGTCAAAAGAGATACTGATGCCCACAAACCCCACATACGGTCCCCCTGCATCTGCAACGGGTGGCAATTCAAGATCATTCCAAACCGCGTCGTGACATGTGAAGCATGAAACCGGCGCAATACTTCCGCCAAGCAGGTCATCGCCATGGCACGCCACACATTTCGTCCAGGGGTCCTGGCGATTTTCCGTCGTACCGTGATGCCCCACTGGCGGCATAGTCCCCGGGCCAAAGTCATTGTGACAAGCTTGACACGACGGCCCCGGAAGAGGGTCTCCCGCCTGGGAAAGGCCGTCAAGAGCAGGACCGTGACAGACCACACACCCCTGCCACACCGTCGTAACATCGCTTGGCGGATGATAGGATTCGATCGGGTAGGCCCAACCCCGGGACAAGGTTACCCCAAGACCGATAACAACAAACAGAGACAAAGAAACCCACAGAAAGCGTCGACCCACATTTGCTAATCCCATCGACCTGACCTTCCAAATGGCTAATAGCTACAAAAGCCGCTGAGAAAATGCGATCTTAGCTCAAATTATTATAATCACGACAAGTCATTATAATCACACAATCAGCCGTCACATTATTAACCCTGGCAGCCAATTCCACCGATCCACCAACGTCACACGCCCCCCATCGGTCGCAACAACCGATCAACGGAGCCAGTTGGGCGGAATCTGACGAATATACCGGCGCATACTCTAGTAATGTCGGCAAGATTTGGCCGAGCGTCAATAAGGTAATCGAGAATCGTTTCTTAGGTGAAAGTCCTACACCCTTTCAGGGCCAACCCCACACAGCGACGGGGTAGCTGGCCAATTCCGAACTGCCGCTCGGCCCCCAGCGGACCGCTGCCGTTAGCCCGGACACTTCCTGACGTTCGTAGCAACAAGCCGCCCCCCGAAGCGCAGGCTCACTCACATCTCGTCGAGCAACTGGTAGTCGTTCACGGGGTTTTCGTCTGCCATCGCGTTAGCATCGGAGTTTTCACCGATTTATCACACGCCCGATTTATCATTAGTCATTTGACATTACTCATTTATCATCGAGAGAGGCAGCGTTGCGGGGTCATACTCTTTCCACTGACAAATGACAAATGACTCTCCACGCACTCTCGCCGTGAACGGTTACAGCAACTGCAAGCCACACCGTTCATGATCGAAAAACATCGTCCCACTGATGGCCTCCGGGGGCAAACTGCATTGGTGAATACCGTCGCCACATTCGAATGCGGCACTGGTAAACGAGCGGTGACACGATGTTGTCGGCGAATGACAAAGTGACTGCAACGACACAGACCGGCAATGCGAGTGGTGACACGGTGCCGCAATCAGAGGGCAGACGTCAGGGCGTTTGCCCCCATGGATTCTGGTCCACAATGGTGATCTTCATGGTCTGGTTTTCTTCTAACTGGATCACCATCGATTGTCCAAGCAACTCCGTACCGACAACCCCTTTCACGCGGAACGTCTCCTCAGCCCCTGTTACTCGATCTAACGTCGAATCGAACAGCAGCGATCCGGAAGCTTGCTCGGGACGAAACTCAGCACTCGTGATACGGAAAGGCAGAACGCCCTCTCTATTCTTCGGCGGCATGTAGGTCATCTTGTGCGAGAAGTCAAAACGCTGCCTCCTGTCTTCCTGGCCGCGTTTGACAAACGTCGTGATTCCTTCCCAACTGCCCAGCGGACTCCAATCGTGCGTCATTTGCCGAACCCGTGTTTTTTCGCCCGTGGATTCTCCGTTTCCAGGCCGAAAAAAAGTGAGCTCCGCCAGTTCTTTCCAGCCATCCTTGTCGATCACGGACGTCAGAAGGAACCCCTTGCCCGGTCCGGTCTCCACAGACGCCGACCGCACATCCTTCTTGTGACCGGAAAAATCGATCACTTCATTATGGGGGCTCAACGTGTACGTGAACCGCCGGCCTTGCATTTTTTCTAAAGACGCCACAAACGTGGCTCGCGAAAGGTCATCGGCATGCTCCAGACGAGTTGCCACGATGGCTTGCACGACCTGGCGAGTCCCTTCCGGCGTTTGTCGTTCAACATCCAATCGCGAGAGAATCCGGTAACGAATACTCTGAGCCACGGTAACACCTCGCACGACAAACGTCGGCCGCCGCTGAACGTCAATTTCCTGAAACAACGGTTGTTTTGGCAACGGGGACTTAGCCACGTTACGCGGACGTTCTCCGCGCTCATCCGGCTGGTTGCGCGCATCGGGTTCCTGGCTTGCCGGCAAAGGAAGTGGCTTGGTATTGGCCGACGGGCCACCTGGCCTCACTGCCTGTCTTGGCGGCAGCTCTTGAGGACGAACTTCGTGGTCGTCGGGGCCTTCCAATACCGAATCCATCGCATTTGGCGGCGCGACGTCCGGTTCGGTTTCCGAAATTGCTCGAACATCGCCTGGCGCCTCCGACCGACTTGGACTCGTTTCGCGAGATGGTGGAGCGGACATCGGCCGAGGAGGTATGGCGGCGTTTGCCGATCGCCTTTCCACTCGGTTCGCCAGGGCACCGTCGCCCGAGAGCGTACGGTTTACGGCGTTCGGTTGAAGTGAATAACCGATCCAGACTCCACAGGCCAGAATGCTGATTCCGCCCGCGCAGATCCCAGCTACTTGCAGCACTCGGTTGGTGGGACGCTTGCCTTTCTTGCCGCGTTGATTTCGCTCTGAAGTGGACCCCAATCTCGGGGCTCTTTCACGACGTTCCGTACTCATCGTGCGAGCGACCGGGGCTGGCGGAGGTGGTGGCACAGGTTCTTTCCGGGAAAGCCCCAATTTACCGGCCGGAAGCCAGTGCTGCATCCCGTCTCGCCACACCAGATCCGTGGGCGCCAAGTCACCCGACTGAGCGAGCTGTGTGAGCCGTGCGCCGGTCACGGGACCGCGTTTCTCGCCATCGGTCAGGTAATACCACTCAGCTGTCATTGACGAGGCCCACCGTTCGGGTGTTCGGTACATAACGAACGTCGCGAGGTCGCTCAAACAACGTAGCCGTTCACGCCGCTGGGGTCTGACGCAATTTTCGGCGGAGACAGCGTTTCTTTACGCGAACGCATTTTGTCGCCGAAAATGGGCCTGCCCCCTTGGAAGCGAACCGGCGGCCGACATTCCGTGAACGGCTACCGAACAACATTCACGTTCCGTGACATACTATTCACCATAGCCGTTCGCGATCTGTTTCTGTTCGCGTTTTCTTCCGAATCGCGCACCTAACGTCATGCGGCGAAGGTCGTGTAATCGTTCTTCCTGATCCTTGCTGAACGCACCACGACGCTGTGCGTAGGTGTCCATCCACGTGATCAGCCGATTCCAGTCATCCGGCGCCAACTCGACATCATAATGTCCCTGGTCGATAAGTTTGATGATCGGATTCATCATGGCTGCACAGGCTCCTGGCGTGGAAAAGCCCTGGCGGTACCGAGTCATCACGTGGGTCTTCAAACTGGGCTTGCCGTAATCCACCAACGAGTCGTACGACTTTTCAAACGTCAGATCAAACTTCGCAGCCTCAGCCCCGGGTTTGTGGCACGCCGTGCAATGTTTCCGCAGCACTGGCTGTACGAGTTCCTGGAAGTCGAGCGGCCACGAGCCGAGCGGCCCGGAAGAAATTCTCGACGGTGCTCGCAGGGTTGCCATGGCGACGCCGTTGGGCGGCGCCGTGTTCCGCGGTTCATGGCAACCGATGCACGCGTATTTCTGGCCCGGCTGCACGTACGTGGCACTTCGCATCGTCTGAACCGCCATACCTCGTTCGTCCAACGCCTGGACAAAAAAAGGCACTCCGGAGGGAACGCGAAAATAGGCGGATCCATCTTCTTCGACCGGCACGGTTCCCAGCACAAACTTGCCTGGATCGTCTCGAGTCAATCCCATCTCCGGAAAGTTCATGGTGGGATGCGTCTTGGCGGGAACGCCAACCAATCGCAACTGGCGGATCGCTCCACGGGTAACCATCCCCAACCCTTGGTACACATCCAACACAACCATCTCGCCTTCCTGCCGACCGGCCCAGTCGGCTCGTTGCGTAATCTCGGGCGGCTTGGGACGAGACCGGATCGGAATCGGATACATGGTGGATATCGCCGGATCGCGATAGATCAGGTTGAGATTGCCAAACGCATCGAACAGATAGACCCCCATGGCAGCCGTCCCTGCCGGGTCACCCGGGTTGGTAAGCGGCTTGTCGCTCCATGTGACAAGGTAGTGCTCCGCAGACAAGGGATAAGGGTTGGCAAAGTAGGTACTGGGCCACGCTTCGACCTCCGGTAATGCCACTTCAGGCGTCAAGCGGGTCATCGGCCCATCGCCATCGAAACCTTTGCCGAGGTCGAGCAGCACCAAACTACCGGCTGTGTTCCCATGATGTGCCGAGGCGGTAAAAACGAGCTTGTCCGAATTGGGAATCATTCGAGGCTCGAACATACAGTGCGGGCTCGGTGTGTAGTTCCCGAAGATCGCGCGCGCCTCCGTACCGTCCGGCAATGTCGACCAGAGGCTCATGTAGGGCATATTACGGCGGTCAATGTAGTCCCATCGGGTATACAAAATTCGACCGTCGTGAGCAACGCTCGGCGTCCATTCGAACATTTCGAAAGGCGAGATGGTACGAATACTCTTTCCGGCGTCATCCATCACATGCAACGTATAGACGGCCACGGGCCGATACGGCCCCCCACCACAACGAACATAGCTGTCACCCAACTCGCTGCCGATCGTAGCCAACGCCGTTTGTCGGCCGCACTGGACATGCTGGCCCCGCCGCGTGGACAGGAAAACGATTTCGCCACTGGGCAGATAGCGTCCGTCAAAATCGTCGTATTTACCTCGAGTCAAACGCCGCACGCCCGACCCGTCGAGATTCATCTCATAAAGATGATAGAACGCGTCTTCCGGGATCTTCGATTTATCGAGTTTATTGACAATTCCATGGACATGCGCATAGTACTTGCAGAAAGCAAACAACACTTTGGTTCCATCATAGGAAAGCTCGGGCCGGATGATATTCCCTGCTGGAAAACTGGCCGTCAGACACTGGAGTTCGGGCTGGTCGCTCTTGAAGTTCTTCAAGACATACAAGCCGCCACCAGGCCGGGAAAACCAGCCATAGTACTGATCGCACATGTGCGTGTGCGTGCGCGACGTTGGCGACGTCGTGAACCGGCCCGGCGTGCGTTTCACCAGCAACAGATCATCGAAGTCGAGCAGCGGGTTAGCGAAAGCCATTTTGCGAACCGCCCGGCGCGCCTGAAAATAGAGTTGCCGTCTTGCGCCCACCGGCAGATGCCCCGGTTCCGTTCCCACCCTCTTAGCGATTTCCTGTAACACTTGACGATCATGATCCACCTCGGCGCCAAGTTGTTCCACGCTGGTGGCCAACAACAAGCCGCGTCGGAGAACCTCTTGGATCGGATATTCAGGATCCGGAGCCGGCCCACGGCCAGACGCGTTGCCCTCTTTCGCTCCGGCCTCATCGACGACCGAAACCATCGTGCTCTTGGTCGACCACTGGCTTGCACTGCTTTGCGTCGCCGGCTTGCGCAGTGCAATGTTGCGACGTCCGCCGGGCTGATAGATTTCCACTTCGTCCAGATGCAGGTACGTATCACCCGGCAATTGAATTCTCAAGAAGCGAGCCTTCTCCCCGTTAAGCTCGACCGAAAGCGGCCGATTATCGGAATGCCCCATGAAAGGCGTGCCATCATGCTGATAGGCCACCGTCCAACTCTTGCCGTCGTCGGAAAGAAGGACCTTAAGTTGTAGTGCCCGTTGTTGCGCACCGTCACAACGATTGAAGATCAGCACTTCCTCAAGTGGAACAGCCTGAAGCAGATCGATCTGCCACCAGGGGTTTTTCTGGCGAGCCGTGTGGAATCCGTACTTGCCATTGCGAACGCCGTCACATGCCCCGGGTGCATCCTCTTGGGGCGAGACTGACGGGAGCCCGCGCACGGGTGGCAGCTTGCGAACCACATCCTGACGAAGCCAGTCCGCCTCGACCTGCGCGCGCGTCCGAACCGCTCGAGCCGGCCCCGAAGTGGCAGATTTCGTCGAATCGGCTCCCTGGGTAGAGAGCCAGAAAAACAAAACGATCGAAAGCGCCCACGGAAAGCTGCGTAGTCCCACATTCATGACAAACACTCCTCCTATCCAATCAAGCTTCGCAGAGTCGAACGCGAGAGTCAAGAACGTCGAGTGCTCCACCTATTGCAAACGGTGTTTTCCACGCTTGTCGCCAACAGACCACCTCCCGGGTTGCTAGACTATAAGCTGCTATGGCGGGTATCTAACGCGTCCGTTGGCCACAAGCAAATCGTTGAGCGGACGCCCACGTCCGTTCAACCGACGGACGTAGGCGTCCGTCGGACAACATGTGCGCACGGTGCGTACTTGTCATCGACTGAAACTCACCTTCCCACAATCAAGGTCGACCTATGTTTTTGCAACACCACTCGAATTGGCTCGTCGCTTGCCTCACCATTCTTGCAATCCCAATGACCTTCACCGCCCACGCGAGCGATCCGTGGGTTGTCTACGACGGGTTCCAAGGTCCAGGCGACGGAAAACACATTGTGCTGGTAAGCGGTGACGAAGAATACCGGTCAGAAGAAGCACTGCCAATGCTGGGAAAAATCCTGGCCAAACACCACGGATTCAAGTGCACCGTCCTTTTCGCGATCGGCGACGAGGGGAAGATCGATCCACTACGGCTTGACAATATCCCGGGGCTCGAAGCACTCGACACGGCTGACTTGATGATTCTGTTCACTCGATTCCGCGATCTGCCCGACGACCAGATGAAACACATCGTCCAGTACGTCGAGTCGGGCAAGCCGATCATCGGCATGCGCACTGCAACCCACGCCTTCAACCTGAAAACAAGCAAGACATACGCCAGGTATTCGTGGCGCGACAAGAAGTGGGACGGCGGATTCGGCCGGCAGGTTCTGGGCGAAACCTGGATCAGCCACCACGGACATCACGGCCACCAGAGCACGCGAGGGATCGTTGCGCCCGGCATGCAAGACAACCCGATATTACGTGGCATCAAGGACGGGGACATCTGGGGCCCGACTGATGTCTATACCGTACGACTTCCTCTGCCAGGCGACAGCTGCCCACTGGTCCTTGGTCAGGTTCTAGAGAGTATGAAACAGGATGCGAAGCCGGCAACCGGCCCCAAGAACGACCCCATGATGCCCGTCGCTTGGACCAAGACCTACAAGACCGAAAGCGGCAAGAAGGCCCGAATCTTCACGACGACCATGGGGGCCTCGCAGGACCTCCTGAGCGAGGGACTGCGCCGACTGTTGATCAACGCTACCTACTGGGCAATGCAGATGGAATCGAAAATCCCAGCCAAAGCCAACGTCGATATCGTCGGCACGTACAACCCGCTTCCGTTCGGCTCTGGAAACTTTGTCAAGGACGTTCGCCCCGCCGATCTTACCATCCGGTGATTGACGGCAAGTAACGGATGGCAGAGCCGACCCACGGATTTGAGAGGAAAACAGAACCACGGATGGCAAAGTGGGACCACGGAACTGAGGGAAAAA
>JAJSAJ010001073.1 GCA_024274855.1 Planctomycetota bacterium
TGAAATGCCCCTTCCCCGCTCGCTCCCCGCCGCCAAAAGCGGCGGGGAGCGAGCGGGGCCTTTGGAGTGACATGTTGCTCTTTAGCTCAATAGACTCGCTCACCAACGGCACAAGGCCGTTGGGGTCGATTAACCGCAAAAACAGCAGTGAGATGCAAATCCTACTGCGGATGGCCAAACAGTCACAAGTTTTCAATACGTTGGGCGATTCGCGATTAGTGAAGAAAAGTGATGATTCGTGTTCTACTCTTCCTTCCGGCCTGTCGGTGACTTGCCATTCGGCTAGCGTGTTACGGAAACAGGAATCGCTTTAGGAAAAGCCGATCCGCAGCAAGAAGAAACACCCCATAACAGCCAGCTTTCGGAGTGTGCGAGCGTCATCCCAGTAAGAAAACAACCGAACGTTGCAAACGGTGTTCCGTCGTCGGCGTCTGTTCCAACCGTGTCTCAACTTGCAACCGTGTCTCAACTTGCAACCGTATCTCAACTTGCAACCGTATCTCAACTTGCAACCGTATCTCAACTTGGTCGTATCGGCCTTGATCGTAACGTGGTCCACCACACGGGAGGGCGAAGCTCCTGCTGAGCCGTAACGTCAACCAGCGTCGACACTTTTCACCGGCTCGGCAGGAGCCTCGCCCTCCCGTCGGCCCAGCTAACGATCATTGCCGGTCGTATCACTTGGCAACGGTTGTTTCGGCCGACTGAAGTGGTTTGTTCTGCTGGTCGACGCGAATGATACGCGGTTGGTGCGCGTCCAACTCCGTCGAGTCGTACCGGGCATAGCTTGCGATGATCACCAAGTCGCCCGGTGCAACACGGTGGGCGGCGGCTCCATTAATACAGATCTCACCCGATCCGGGCGGGCCGACAATCGCATACGTGGTCAAACGTTGGCCGTTCGTGATGTTGTAGATGTCGACCTGTTCGTACGGAACGATGTCCGCCGCGTCCAACAAATGCCGGTCGATCGTGACACTGCCTTCGTACTGCAGGTCCGCGCCGGTAACCGTTGCCCGATGGATCTTCGATTTCAGGAGTGTTCGTTGCATGGTCCCGCCCTCAAAATAGGTGCCACCTCATTATATACGGCAGCAGGCGGATAGGAAAAGTGGCCACCGCAAGGTCGTAAACAGTGAATATCACATGCTGGCCCTCCAAGCCCGAGAATCGTTAGGTTCTGGCCAAGGAAAAAGTATGGCGTCAGTCTTCCGGCTGGCCGCGAAGCCTACTCGCAACGCGGATGCCCCCTGGTCAGCCGATAGGCAAACACGCCCGACTTGCAAATGATCCGCACGGAATCGCCCTCTTTCTTGAAGTCGACCGACGTCGGCAACTGCTCCCCAGTGCGATCAAGGGCGATGGCACCATCGGGTTGGGGCAGTTTCCAAGGCAATCGATTCCACTTGACAGTTACGGGAAAATCGGGGACTCCTTTCCCTGGCAACGGCGTGATAACCAAGTGATCTCCCGACCTCGTCAGTCGGCAACCGCCGCTGGTTGCGACGGTGCCGAAATCGATAACGCGATTGTCCGGGTTATGCCGAGCGAGGAAAGGATCGGTCTTGGGCGAACTGGGAATCCAACTGACACCGGTTAACCGCCGGTTCTGCCCGTCCAACTTGATGTGCCCCAGGCGAATACGACGATCCCCCGTGCTCGGGCCGACAAGGCGGAGCCGAGCACCAGATTTTTTGTTGTAGAATCCGTAACACAACTCGAACGTCTGCCCCGGCTGCAGGGAGTTCGGGATTACTCCGACAGCTTGGGCCGAGATCGTGCCGTCGGGCTTTCGCACGAGTGAGCCGGGGGAGTGTGACGGCTGGAAGGCGATTTCCCCGGACGCATCACAGAAATGGAGAAATGGCGACCATCCGGCGGGGATCGGCACGGTTGTCTTCCACTGAAGCTGCATCTGAAACTTTCGATCGCCCATGAATCGAAGTTGTTGCACGGTCAGCCGAACGGGCAAAGGCCGGTCTGCCAGGAGTCGAGCGTTTACATACAGCTGGTCTGGCGATCGGGACCACTCGACGATCAAGCCGTCGCGCCGTTCGATGGCCGTCTCGACGGTCCCTTGGTCGGTTTCCGCGCGAGCCACAAAGCCGTACTGGGGCAGCGTAACACCATCTGTTGACCAGTCTTTCGTGTCGCGATTCACCCGGACTGTGCCGCCGTCCGACCATCCGACAGTCTGGCGATGCAAGTTGTTGTCCGAAAACTCGACAGACTCGATGGTCCGGCCGGCCAAAGCCCTCATCAACGCGTGGGTCAGCCAGTAGACTCGGACGACGTCGCGGCCAAACGGTCGTGACACCATGGCCGGATGCCCGGTCAACACCTCCGTTGAGATATAGTCGTCGCTATAGATTCCGTGCAGACGCGGATCCAATCCGGCGGCATACCGTGCCTGATATCCAGCTCCGTGCAATACAAATCGATCATGATGTGCAACGTCGAACCACGGTATCCGCTCGGAGTCTTCGCAATCCCAGTTCCAAACAGCCCAGCCATAGGTCCCGGACATCGGCTTGCCCACTCGAAGGTGATTGGTTTGGGCACCGTCCAACCAGCCGATCAGCTGATCCGTTCCACTTTCGGAGATTTGCGGCGCGTCGTTGCCAAGGTACTCACGAATCCAGGCAAACAGCGTACCCCACGTGTCGCGTGTGGCGGATGCCGGTGTAAATCGTCCATCGGCCGTCCAATAGTCATACGGTCGAATGCTGGACCAGACATCGATAAAGTAAGCCGTTGGTGCCAAGTGCTGCCGGATAAGGTGCAGGTTCTCCTTCAGCAAGGGCTCGGCTACATCGGCACGATACCGGTAACTCTGAGCGTCCCGCCCCTTGTTCAACCACGCCCGCACCGGTGTACCATCTTGATGGAAGGCTATCTTTGTCTTGTACGAAAAGCCTTTGGCATCGGGGTAGTAGTCGATATAGTTGTCATGCAACGCTAATCGGATCCCAGCCTTTCGGCAGTCGGAGATCATGTCTCGCAACTGCTGCTCAGTTCCCAATTTCGGGTTTGGCGGATAGATTTCCGGCAGGCGATAATCATATCCCCACCGTTGCCAGTTGTGCCAGATTACCATCGAGTCGGTCAACCCGTAGAGGATCGCTTGGCGCAGGCGGCCGGCCGAATCGCCATACTTACCTCCCCAAAGGTCGAACACAAATCGTCCGGCGGCTGAAGGTACGCCGGACGATCCCGTGAGCCCGTTGATTGTCCGCCATTGCTTCACCGCTTGCCAGACGTTGGCGGATGGAATGATCGTGCGGACCTGGGGCCCGGAAGCATGAATCGACGCGTGTTGACGGTCAGGTTGAACATCGAGCCAAAGCGGTAGTTCATCGACTGCTTCGAGAACCGAGATGCCTGACGGGAAATCGTACCCGACAAAAGATGTGGCGAGTCGATGACCGTCGTAGGACAGTCGAAACGGGCCTGGACGGCGCAACACGTTGCCATGCCCTGCATAGATTTGAGCCACCGGTTTGCTCCACCGGCCCATGGAA
>JAJSAJ010000127.1 GCA_024274855.1 Planctomycetota bacterium
CAGGGCACCAGCAATCACCGTCTGCAGCGCGCGGCGCCATTGGTCGTCATGAAGCGTGTCGAGGCTCATGCATCCGGCGAATTCGGGTGGTCGCTTCCGCAAGGTGATAAGGTGCTGACAGTGCGACAGTTGCTCACGTTGCTGGGGCAAGTCGGCGTCCGTTGGGTGAAGTTTCCGGCTTGGTTTGGCGAAGATGACCAGAAGAGAGCAGACCAGCTGGCCTGGTTTGCCGACCGTCTTGGATCGCAGGGAATTGAGATGGTTGGTTTATTGGATCAGCCTCCATCGGATGTGCGGCGAAAGATGGGTAATAGAAAACACTTGTCGGTGGCCGAAGTGTTTCTGGAACCGGACGTTTGGCATTCGGCGATGGACTTGATCATGCTTCGGCTGTCTTTGAAAGTCCGGTGGTGGCAGTTGGGAGCGGACGATGACAACAGCTTCATCGAATTACCTGCGTTGAAGGAGAAGACGCGTGAGATTCGCGACTACCTGAGGCAGTATGGTCAACGAACTCGCGTCGGTTTGCCATGGCGGTGGATCTACTAGGTCGAGCCGAGCGATTCGGCTCCCTGGGACTTTCTGGTGATGACGACACGACCGTCATTCACCAGCTCGGAGCTGTCACGCTATTTAGAGCAGGGTGACGCGTTGCACGCTCATTACCACGTGGCACTCAAGCCGTTGCCGGCCGATCAATATGGGATTCAGACGCGAGCGAGCGATTTGGTTCTGCGCATGCTTGTTGCCAAAATCGGGAAGGCAGATGCGATATTCTTGGAGGACCCTTTTGATCCGTCTTGCGACGTGATAACGAAGGACGGGACATTGGGGGGCTTGTTCTTGCCATGGTGCATGGCAGCCCGGCGGCTTGGCGGCGCGGAATTGCTCGGCAGTCTTCAGTTGCCGAACGGGTCCTCGAACTATGTGTTTGATCGTGGTGACGACGTGTTCATGGTTGTATGGAATGCGGCACCCGCAACCGAAACACTCTACTTGGGTGAAGATGTCCATCAAGTAGATCTGTGGGGTCGTGAACAGACGGTCGGTATCGTGAACGACGATCGGGGGAAGAAACAACGCATTGTGGTCAGCAAGTTGCCAACGTTTGTCGGCGGTTTGGATTCGCGCGTTGTTCGTTGGCGGCTTGGCTGTTCTCTTGAGAAGGAACGCTTGCCCAGCACATTTGACGTCAGGCAGTCCGGGGGTGTCGTGTTTCGCGATTCGTTTGAGCGGGGTGTCAGCGGACAGATCAGTCTGGTGGTTCCCGATGTGTGGGAAGTGCGGGGGCGGCAGGGTACCTTCAAGCTGGCCACGGGCGAGCAGATCACGCACGGATTTGACGTGCTGTTGCACACGGATGCAAGCAGCGGTCCACAGGCCCTTCGGATCGATTTCGATGTAAAAGCGGATCGTCGGTATCGATTCAGCGTTTACCGAGACATCCATATTGGTTTGGGGGACGTCGAGATCACGATGAGCACGTGGCTGGATGATCGCGACAGATTGATTGTCGAGCAGCACTTAACGAACAAGACCGCGAAGAAAGTCAGTTTCAACTGTCTCTTGTTCGCTCCAAATCGCCGGCGGCTTCGACGCCAAGTGTTCCAATTGGGAGCCGGTAACATCACGAATACATTCGTATTGCCCAATGGCCGGGAATTGCTCGGTAAGACGCTTTGGCTGCGCGCGGAAGAGGTGGGCGGATCACGCCTGCTAAACTACAGGGTCGTGGCCGAACCTTGAATCAATGCGTTTCCCCCACATCGTGTAGGACATGGGCATCTCGCTGTCTCCGCCCGTTATGTTCCAGCTGAGAACCGTTTATGGTATGGTCAGGTGGTGGAACGTGAAAGTGCGAAGTGGTGTATCCTGGCGGAACTGAGAGGGCGATTTGAGCAATCGAGCCGGCCATCGATTTGGGGCATGGCGAGTCAATCTGTTTGGTTTGGCGATTTCGGGACCGCAGCAAATTGCTTGGGAGCCCGACTTTGCGCGGGCGCCATGATTTGGCTCAGCATTTTTTTCTCTCGGCCTATTTGGCAATTATCGTTGGAGAGGTAGGTGCCGAGGCGGCGGGCCTGATGAAAGAAGTATCCGATTCGCAGTCGGGTAGCGGATTCAGCTATGTTGACTTGGAAGCGGATTTAGCCGGCATCGCATTTGGCAGACGTGTGTTGAAGGGAGAGGTTTCGTTGCTCAAGCTGCGTTCGTTTGTTGCCAACGACTACATGCCGGAGATCAGTGGGTTGCCTGAGGGCCTGACATGGAAGGAAGTGCGCCCTCAGCTGCAGGGTGGTGGTACAAGCCAACTGGCGAGCTATCGGAAGGAGATTGCGCAGCGCATCGACCGTCTGTCCTCGTCCCGCAAAGCCAAAGTTGCCCCCAATCACTAAGGAGCTGTTTTATGTGTCGAAAAGATTTGTTTTTTGTTTGTTCAGTCTGGATGCTGTTTGCGATGTCCGCCGTGGCGGCGGAACCGATGAAGGCTCTGATCATTGACGGGCAGAATAATCACGATTGGAAACAGACAACGCCGATTTTGAAGAAGCTATTGGAGGAGACGGGGCTATTTACGGTCGATGTGATCACGTCGCCACCGAAGGGGGCGGAGATGAGTCGTTTTGCGCCGAAGTTCACCGATTACGATGTGGTTGTCAGCAATTATAACGGCGCACCCTGGTCCGAGGCGACGAAACGGGCGTTGGTCGAGTACGTGAGTCAAGGTGGCGGTTTGGTGATCTATCATGCGGCGGACAATGCGTTTCCCAAGTGGGAAGAGTACAACGAGATGATCGCCATTGGTGGTTGGGGCGGTCGCAACGAGAAGAGTGGGCCTTACCTGGTCTGGCGCGACGGAAAGGCGGTCCTAGATACTTCGCCGGGCAAGGGTGGTGGACATGGCCCTCGCCGCGACTTCCTGATCACGATTCGCAATGCGGACCATCCGATCACGCGTGGCCTGCCCCCGGCGTTCATGCACTACAGTGATGAGTTGTACAGTTGGCTTCGTGGGCCGGCCAAGAACGTCACGATTCTGGCAACCTCATTTTCCGATAAGAAGTATCGCGGCAGTGGCGAGCATGAACCGATGTTGATGGCCATTCGGCTTGGGAAAGGACGTGTTTTTCACACAGCACTGGGGCATAGCGGTCCGCAGTGTCAAAGTGTGGCGTTTATTGCAACGTTTCAGCGAGGGACTGAGTGGGCGGCAACCGGTAACGTTACCCAGAAGGTCCCCAAGGACTTTCCCGGCCCTGACGCGCCTGTCTTGCGAAAGTAATCGTGAACGACCCTGCTCGGATGCACTTGCGTGCGGGGCGGGCGAGGATCTGCGGTCAGATGCATGGGGCGATGCAACGGGTGTTTGCACGGCGACTTGTCCGACCGCCAAGAGGCCGCTCGTTTCTTGAAATGTGATGCCGATGGAATCCGAAGAGTTTTTTGACCGGTATCAGCAGTTACAGAGATACATTGGCTGGACGGAACGTGACCGAAAGCTGATCTGCGCGGTTTCCGCGGTCCTTCGTCCGCGTATCGACTGCTTGATCGATGATTTCCATTCGGCGGCGATCGAGTATTCGGACGCGGGACGTTTTTTTTCGGGCGGCGAGCAGCAGTTTGCCAGGCTCCGAAAAACACTGGTCGACTGGCTGTGGCAGTTATTGGACGGCAATTACGACCGTCGATTTGTTCAGCGGCGATTGGAAGTCGGACGCACGCATGTTGCGGTCGGGTTGGATCAAGCTCTGTTCAACGTTGCCTTGTCGCGTATGCGCAACAAGATGATTGACACATTGCGTGAGCATTGGGATGGAACGGCCGACGAGTTGGTCGATACGATCGAGTCGTTGAACAAACTGTTGGACCTCGACCTTGCGATTATTCAGGACGCCTATCGTGGCGAGGATGTCAGGATTCAGCGAGTAACCGAACGGACGCGGATGAAACATGCGCTGCATCAGGAGCGAGAATTCTCCGAAGGACTACTCGAACAGGCTCAGGCGATCGTGTTGGTGTTGGATGTCAAGGGACGCATTGTGCGGTACAACCCATATTTGGAAGAGCTTTCGGGTATTCGGCTGGGCGATGTCAAGGGGCAAGATTGGTTTGACACGTTCTTGCCGAGTCAGGATCGGCAGCGACTTAGGGAAGTGTTTCAGGACGTAATTGCCCGATGTGATACGAGTGGCAGTGTCTGCTCGATTCGCACACGGTCGGGAAGCGAGCACCAGATCAGTTGGTCCAACAAGGTATTGAAGGATGTTCAGGGACGAACCGTGGCCATGTTGGCGTTGGGACAGGATATTTCCGAGTTGAATGAAGCGCAGCAGCGCGCGTTGCAGGCAGAGCGACTTGCTGCGATTGGCCAGATGAGTACCGGGTTGGCTCACGAAGGGCGAAACGCACTACAACGCATTCAAGCATGCGCGGAGATGTTGGAAATCGAAGTCGAGGGGAACGAGAATGCCGTTGATCTTGTGCGGCGAATCAAGCTGGCTCAAGACCACATGCACCGTCTGTTTGATGAAGTCCGTGGCTATGCGGCCCCTATTCAGCTTGATCGCCAACCGTGCCATTTGGTGAAGATTTGGCGAGAGGCATGGGAAATGCTCCTTCCTTTGCGTGCGAACCGCGAGGCTGAGTTGATCGAAAATGTGTCGTGTTCCGAGCTTGCCTACGAGGGAGATCGCTTCCGCCTGGTGCGGCTATTCCGTATTTTGTTCGAGAATTCACTGGCTGCTTGCAGTGACCCGGTACGGATCTGTATTGTCTGTGAGCGCACTTCTTTGGGTGAGTGGGAAGCTATACAGATCTCTGTTCTAGATAACGGACCGGGGTTGAACAGCGAGCAGCGAGAGCATATTTTTGATCCGTTCTTTACCACCAAGACACGAGGAACCGGTCTTGGAATGGCAATTGCCCAGCGCATTGTCGAGACCCATGGCGGGAAGGTGCGTGTTGGCGGCGAGGTTGGACCCGGCGCCGAGATTGTGATTACCTTGCCTTTGGTTGAATCAGATTGATCGAGTATTGTTGCCGAAGCGGATGTGCGTCATGTCAAGCGAAACTTTGTTGCTGTTTCTGGCCGGATTTGTGTTTCTCATTGCCGGCGCCGAGTTGTTGGTTCGTGGGGCTTCACGGCTGGCTGTCGTTGTCGGAATCTCGCCACTGGTCGTCGGCTTGACGGTTGTGGCTTATGGAACGAGTGCTCCGGAACTGGCTGTGACAATTCAATCGGTTTACGCACAACCACCACGGCCGGATATTGCGGTCGGCAATGTAATCGGGAGCAATATATCGAACATTCTACTGGTGCTCGGTATCTCCGCGCTGGCAGCTCCGCTGATTGTTTCCAGGCAGCTTGTCCGAAGCAGTGTGCCGCTGATGATCGGTGTGTCTCTGCTGGTTTGGGGCATGGCCTCCGACGGTCAAATCAGCAGACTGTAAGGAGGTGGCTTGTTTGCCGGCGCCGTTCTCTTTTCGGCAGTTACCATCGGCCGAAGTCGCCGGAGTACGGCAAGGCGTAAGGCGTTAGCCAACAGTTCGGAGGTGACTGAGACGGCCGGCCCGTGGCGAATTGTTCTCTATCTGGCCAGTATTCTTGCTGGATTGGTGATTTTGGTTATCGGGGCCAGATGGCGTGTTGAGGGTGCCACCGTCGTGGCTCGGTTGCTGGGCGTCAGTGAGTTGGTGATTGGCTTGACGATTGTTGCCGTCGGAACTTCCTTGCCTGAAATTGCAACATCGCTGATTGCCAGCCTGCGTGGGCAGCGAGAAATCGCGGTCGGCAACGTCGTCGGTAGTAACATCTTCAATTTGTTGCTGGTTTTGGGGTTCTGTGCGCTGGTGGCCCCCATGCCATTGGTGGTCGCTCCGGCTGCCTTGCGATTTGATATTCCGGTCATGGTGGCCGTAGCGATCGCGTGCTGGCCCATTTTCTACCGAGACTGGGAGATTACTCGATGGGAAGGTGGGCTCTTTCTGGCATACTATATTGCCTATGCCGTTTTCCTGTTTCTTCAGGCAACATCGCATCCGGCATTGCACCAATACGAGATGATAATGACTTATTTTGTGGCTCCGATGACAGGTCTGGTCCTGTTGATATTGGCGGGCCGCTTCTTTGTTCGCGAGCGTCGAGACGGGAAACCGTCGACAGGGAGTCAGTGAAAAATGGAACGCGATCGAATTGAAGATAGGCAATGAGGCTAGGCTTTGTCTCAAGACGGGAGGGCGAGGCTCCTGCCGAGCCGTTCTGGCCCACAAAACAAGAGGCTCAGCAGGAGCTTCGCCCTCCCGGACGCGCTTCGCCCTCCCGGAAACACTGGTTCTGCGGGTTTTGAGACAAAGCCTATCTCTCCAGGTAGCTGTTTAGTTGGACTGTTTGACTTGAAAATCGTCTCGGGGCCCCAATCGCCCGCTCCCGTTGGTCGTTGGAACTTTGTGAAGAACTTAACCTTGTTTGAAGTTTTCCGTATAGAGGTGATGCGTGGAAATGCCGAGTCAAAAGACGAGTCGTCGGGATGTGATTCGAGGAATTGCCGCGATCGCCGCAGCTTCCGTGGCTGGGAATGTGGCCGGCTCGCCCGCGCCCGAGTATTCCGATCAAACATCGTCCAACAGTGCCATGCGGTTCAGCTTCAATACCGCCACGGTACGTGGTTCCAAACGCAGACTGGATGAGTTGGTGGGCATCACGGCCGCGGCTGAATACGACGGGATTGAACCGTGGATCGATGAAATCCGTCGTTATCAGCAAGCGGGTGGATCGTTGAAGGACATGAACAAACGCTTGGCCGACCAGGGTCTGACGGTTGTCAATGCCATTGGCTTTTCGCGGTGGCTGGTTCAAGACAAGCAGCAGCGCCGGCAAGGTCTGGAAACGATGCGCCGTGACATGGACTTGGTGCGTCAGATTGGTGGCGGTCGCATTGCCGCGCCGCCTGCCGGAGCGACGAAAGAGTCGCTGGACCTTTCGGTAGTGGCCGAGCGCTATGCGGCACTTCTGGAAATCGGTGCATCGATTGGCGTCCAGCCCCAGTTGGAACTATGGGGATCCTCGAAAACACTCTGCCGACTCGGTGAACTGGCATACGTTGCTGCCGAGTCCGGCCGTCCGGATGCGGCATTATTGGCGGACGTGTTTCACATCTACAAGGGAGGTTCCAGCTTTGTTGGGCTTGGATACTTGCCTGGCTCCGCGATGCACGTGTTTCACATGAACGACTATCCCGCAAAACCGCCTCGCGCCGAACTCAATGATTAGTATCGTGTTTTTCCTGGCGACGGAGTTGCACCGATCAGCAACATTCTGCGAACGCTGAAGGAGATAGGGTTTCGTGGATACCTGTCGATCGAGTTGTTCAATCGCGAGTACTGGAAGCGAGATCCGGCTTGGGTAGCGAAGCAGGGCCTCCGAAAAATGCGAGCCGCCGTGCAGCGGACGCTCACGTCGGTCGCGCCGTCCTGACCCGAGCCAACGGGAGCCGAGCCGGTGAAAAGTGCCGACACTGCTTGACGTTATGGCTCAGCTGCGTCCTCCCAAGTAGTGGCTCACAATACGATCGAGGCCCACTATATATCTTCGGCACCCGCCAGTGTTTCTCCGGGCGCGAGCGGTTTCACACCGGCAAACTTTGCCACGGCAAACCCGACCACAGCCGCCAGAAAACTGGCTAACGCGCCCATCTTCACCGCGTCCCGCAGTTCCTCTGGAAACTGCCCGGCTGGAAATGCTGCTTCGGAAACGAATAGGGCAACCGTGAATCCAATGCCCGCTATGGCACCAAGCGTGATAATGTGGCGATAGCCCATGCCGGCCGGCATCTGCAGATGGAACAACCTGACGCCAATCCAAGTGAACAAAGTAATCCCAAGCGGCTTGCCAACGAGCAGGCCGATCAGCACGAGTGTCGTTGCCACGCCAATGTTGCCAAACGCAACTCCGGCGTTCGTCAAACCGAACATGCCGAGAATCAGTTCAACGGGGTTCTTCCACCAGTGTTCAAACTCGTTCAGTGTATCCTTCCGATGTAGTTCTTCTCGAGCAAAGATGCCCAAGTCAGTGTGCTCGTGAGGGAGGAACGGGATAATGGGAACCAAGCCCAGAGCCGCGTGAATTCCAGCATAGTAGAACGAGAACCAGGACATGGCGCCAGGAATTAGCAAATACCACCAAAAACTCTGCAGACGCATTTTTCGGAAGACGAGGCACAGCACGATGGCGGCAGCCGTCAGGATGAACCAGATTGGCAGCAGTGGGCCTTGCGGGTAGGCCACAGCCAGAATGATCAGGCCCGCCGCGTCGTCGGCAATCGCCAGAAGCAGTAGGAAAGCGATGGCCGGATGGCCGGCACCGAAGATGATGCGTGCCACCAGATAGCTGAATGCGATATCGGTCGCGCAGGGTACGGCCCAACCGCGACCTAAGTCGCCTGCCTGGCCGAACCAGCCGGATTGGCCGATCATGACGGCGCCCACAAGATAAAGGATCGCTGGTCCCATGATCCCCCCAAGTGTGGCGAGCAGTGGAGTCGCCGCCTTGCGGGGGTTGGACAAGGCACCGCCCGGCAGCATCGACTCCCAGACTTCCTTGGCTGCAATGGCAAAAAAGAGTGCCATTAAAATGTCGTTGATAATGAAATGGATGGTCAGCCCGCCGTGCTGACTCCCTTCGTGTTTACCACCTTCTTCCGCTGAGGCGTCTCCTTTCTCGGCCTGCTCGGATTCACTGGGTGTCGAACTTTCCTGGTGAGCGGGCTCGGTCGATTCAGCGTGCTTTGCCTGAACGATTGTAGTCACATCAAAATGAATGAATCGATCGTACGCCTTCTTTGCGTCGGGGGACCAGTTGGCCCACACCAGTGCCAGGACGGCTCCGCCGATCAGCAAAAGTGAATTGTCGAACAGAAAGCGAACATTCAGTAGTCTGCGACGTTGGCTCTTGACAGGTTGGTTGGACATTGTGATGCGAACTACCGTTGTTGATGGCTACTGAGTACTCGTGCGTGACGCATATGGGGGGTGGTTGCGTGGTTGAATTGGTCGTGCCAGCGTGTCGGGCACAACCAACTGTTGGCGGATTCTCGTGGAAATTGGGAAAAATGTCTACCCGTCATTGAGTCAACAACGGGGGAACTTTCTCCGGGACCTCGTCACTCAATGAGTTGGCCGTTCTTGCTCCCGGACGCGGGATCGTCCATCATGGGGGTTTTCCAAGAAGATGCACGAGGTTCTTGGATGGCACTGGCAGGCGAGCCGAGGGGGCGGTTGCCGGAGACGCCCGGCCACAGTGCGGGGCTTGCTTCCAGGCTGGAATAGAGTCTCGTTGCGTCAGCTGGCAGTAGTGGTAAGCGGGGGTAATCACTCGAGGCGTTTTCATCACCTAATGGGCGGCTGTGCTGCCTCGGAGAGCTGAAGCTGTGAAAATTGCGATACTGGGTACCGGCGCGGTAGGGAGTAGTTTGGGGCGTCGTTGGGGACAGGCCGGTCATGTGGTTTTTTACGGAGCCCTTGAGCCGGACGCTCCAGATGTCATGGAGTTGGTCGAGCAAACGGGCCAATCAGCTAAGGCGGGCAGATGCCGCGATGCCGTGGCTGGATCGGACATTGTGTTGCTGGCTTTGCCTTGGGAGCAGGTTCGTTCCGTACTGGAATCCGCCGCGGACTTGAAGGAGAAGATTCTGATAGATTGTATTAACCCGATGCTGTCTGATTTGACCGATTTGCAGTTTGGATTTGACACGTCGGCTGCCGAGCAGATTGCAGCGTGGTTTCCGGAATCGCACGTCGTGAAGGCATTCAACGTACTGAGTTCCGCGGCCATGCAGAATGCGGGATTTGGTTCCGCATCGGCGTCACTGTTTTACTGTGGGGCTGATGGTGAGGCGAAGTCGGTGGTCCGGACGCTGGGAGAGGAGCTTGGGTTCGAGCCGGTTGATTGCGGGCCCTTGCGCGCTGCAAGGTGGCTCGAGTCCATGGCGATGCTATACATTCACCTGGCCGTTTTTGAAGGCTGGGGCGGAGATTGTGCGTTCAAGATGCTAAAGCGGTAGGCACGGGTCTGATGAAACGGGCCGCGACGTTACCGAGCGAAACTCATGCCACGAGTCATTATCCAACTTGAGAATATTGTCAAACGCTACGGTCGCATCCGTGCTTTGGACGGTATTACGATGGCGATTGGGCCTGGAATTACTGGCTTGCTGGGGCCAAACGGAGCAGGTAAGACGACGCTGATCAAAGTTCTGCTGGGCCTGGTCCGAGTTTCGTCAGGCAGCGGATTGGTCCTGGGGCTTGATTTGCTTCGCAAGGCCCGAGCGATTCGTGGTGTCGTCGGTTTCATGCCCGAGGATGATTGCTATGTCGCGGGACTCAGCGGTGTGGAGATGGTCCAGTTTGCTGCCCGTCTTTCGGGACTGCCGAAGACGGAAGGATTGCGTCGCGCGCATGAGATTCTGGATTTCTGTGGGATCGAGCAGGAGCGGTATCGTACGGTCGACACGTATTCGACCGGCATGAGGCAGCAGCTGAAATTCGCACAGGCGATCGTACACGACCCGCCGTTGTTGATTTTGGACGAGCCGACTGCCGGACTCGATCCTGAAGAGCGAACCGCGATGTTGCATCGGGTCCAGTTGTTGTCCAGCCAGGCGGGCAAGACGGTATTGTTATCAACGCACATTCTGCCGGATGTCCAGGCGATATGCGATGGTGTTGTTATTCTGGCCAAGGGTCGTGTGCGGGTGATCGACCGTTTGGAGACGCTCAATCGTCCCACATCACCAGCGATTCAGGTTGAAACGGTTGGGGATCCCGCGTTGCTGATCGAGTCGATTCGGGCTGCCGGGGGTCAAGTGACATCGGATACGGACGGGCGTTTGCGCATTTCGGCCGATGGTCAGGCCGTTGAAACGCGTGTCTGGCAGTGGGCTCGAGACGCGGGAGTTGCCATTCGGACGCTCGTGCCGTCTCGAAATTCACTTGAGCAGATTTTTCTTGATGCGGTGCGGGAGGACCGAGATGCCCATTCATGATGTCGGTTATCGCCGGTGGGACGGGCGAGCAGGCAGTCCCCGATTTCGATGGGCCGTGATTGCTGGTGCGGGAATTCGCATGGTTTGGCGAAGCCACTGGTTGCGCCGCATGTTGCTGTTCTCCTGGTTGCCAACGGCATATCTGGCCTTTGGGCTGTTTGTTTACGAGCAAGCTCTGAAGCGTCCGACGGGGCAGCCCGCGCTGGTGGCGGCCTTGAGGAATCTTCCCAATTCCGACGTAGCCATCAATGCGCTGATAGCTGATCCGGCCGGTTCACACCATGCAGTGTGGTCGCTGATGATGTTATCGTTCTTTCGCTACTCGCAGGGAACGTTGATGGTCTTGCTAGTTGGTCTGATCGCTCCATCGTTGATTGCGCGAGATTTCCGATCACGTGCGTTCTTGCTTTACTTCTCGCGCCCATTGAGTCCGTTGGAGTACATTCTTGGCAAGGCGATGGTTTTATGGTGTTACCTGGCCGCGATCACGGTGTTGCCTGCAATGGCCTTGTACGTCCTTAGCGTCTTGTTGTCGCCTGACATCAGTGTTGTTGCTCACACGTGGGATTTGCCGGGGCGAATTCTGGTTGCGTCGGCCGTATTAATGATACCGACAACCGCCCTGGCACTCTGTTTTTCATCCATGACGACCGAGAGTCGTTATGCGGGCTTTGCCTGGTTCAGTTTGTGGATACTTGGCTGGGCGGCGTACGCTAATTTAAGCAAGGTGGGGGCTTCGCGTCAGTGGAGCATGATTTCTTTGTACCACATGTTGGGAAGAGTGCAGAATTGGGTGTTCGGTATGACGGAGAATGTCAATGACGTGGCGCCGGCCGCGACGTTGTTGGTCATTGTTACTCTCGGTTCTCTTGTGATTCTGGTCAGCCGTGTTTACGCGCCCATGCGGATGTGAGTGGTGGATATGATCCGGTTGCAGAGTGTCACAAAGCTGTACGGTACCGTGATTGGTGTCAATGACATCAGTCTGTCGTTGACTCCGGGAGCGTATGGGCTGGTCGGTCCGAACGGTGCTGGGAAAACAACGTTGTTGAATCTGGTCACGGGACAGCTTCGTCCGACGATGGGCCAGAGTCGTGTTTTTGGGAATCCGCCCTGGAATCGCGACCAGTTGCTTCGGAGGATTGGACTTTGCCCTTCGGTTGACGTGCTTTATCCCAATGTGTCGGCACGTGCGTGGGTTCAATACCTGGTTCAATTGCACGGTTTTTCCCGGCGAGAAGCTCGGCGGCGAGCCGAATCGGCATTGGATCGCGTTGGACTGCATGACACGATGGATCGTCCGTTGGGAACGTATTCGCTCGGTATGCGTCAACGAGCCAAGCTGGCCCAGGCGTTTGCACACGATCCGGAACTGTTGATTTTGGATGAACCGTTCAACGGCCTGGATCCGATTGGACGTCACGCGATGACGGAACTGTTGCGGCATTGGATTCGGGATGGTTGCAGTCTGATTCTGGCAAGCCATATCTTGCACGAAGTGGAAGCGATCAGCCCGTCGTTTCTGTTGATTCAGGGGGGCCGCCTGTTGGCCTCCGGCGAGGCAGATGAAGTGCGTAAACTGCTTGCGGAAATTCCAAATGAAATTCGTATCCATTGCGACAAGCCGCGCCGGTTGGCCAAACAGCTGATCGAATCTGAGTTGGCCGAATCCGTACGGCTGGACCAGGATGGTGCCGTGTTGGTTGTCGCGACTCGCAACCCACTGGCCATCTATCATGAGTTGCCAGGATGGCTTGAGCAGTTCGATATTCATGTCGAACAGTTGCGGTCGACCGATGAATCGTTGCAGAGTCTGTTCACCTCGCTGATGCATATGCATCGAGGAGAAATGATGTGATTCCGCGCCGTGTATTGTCGGTTTTCGCATTTGAGTGCTGGCGAACGTTCACGTGGACGCGAATCGGTGGGTGGTTGCTGCTGGTTGCGTTTCCCATCTTTATTGTCACTATCATGAAATACTATGATGCGCAAGCAGACCCAATGGCGGGGTTGCCACATCTGACGAATCTTGCATGGGGCATGGTGTTTTTTGCGTTGATTCCCGAAGTCATATCACTGTTTGGATTGCTTCTCTGGGCGACACCGGTCGTCCATGCCGAGATGGAAGGGCGGACTTGGATCTACCTGGCGGTCCGGCCCAAGGGCCGGGTCAGTGTTTTGTTGGGCAAGTATCTGGCCGCGGTCGTCTGGACCTCGCTTGCCGGGTGGTGCAGCGCCACCATCTGTGTCTGGATCGTGCAGCCGGCGGCACCAATGCGGATGTGGGGTGTCATGGTCTTGCTAGTTGCCCTTTCCTGTGCGGCGTATGGGGCCTTGTATGCAATGATCGGTACCTTGTTTCATCAACGAGCCATGGTGATTGCGGTCGGCTACACGCTGGTTTTCGAGTTCATCGTTTCGATGATTCCCGCCCTGTTCAACAAGTTCACGATCAGCTACCGGTTGCGAAACCTCCTGTTCTACTGGCTGGATTTGCGAGGCGAGCTGTCGGTCGAGGGTGCTACGGTCTTGCTGGGGAACGAATCGGTCTGGGTTCATCTGGCTGTTTTGGTCGGAATGACCGCGACGCTGCTTGTGGTCGCGATGCAGATCATCCAACGCAAAGAGTACGCTACGACCCGCGAGGTGTAGCCACGTCACCATCCGATGAGGATTATTACGGGCACGATGCCTGTCGGCACAGCTGGGGAGGTTTCTTAGGTAGGGATCCGATCGGGTATCGGGGGGGGAAGGAACTTTTGCAGTTACACACGTGCGAGGCCGACGTCGGGTACGGACCCGAGTGGACTGTGTGCTGGCGGTGACGGTTGTCAAACCGAGTATCACCATTGGCTGCCCGAC
>JAJSAJ010001074.1 GCA_024274855.1 Planctomycetota bacterium
ACCCGACGATCGCAATCTGGAAACCCTCGCAGACTGGGCGATCGCAACGATAGGGGACCGATCACCGTCGCGCCTTGTTCGACCAGTTGCCGCAGGCGTTCGGCCACTTCGGGCGTCATTGTCTGCTGATTCGGGAGCATCAAGTAGCGATAGAGCATGCCGTTGGGTAACGCGAGTTGCCGGTTATACACACTCAAACGATCCAACAGCGTTGCTCGATCGCAACCGTCAAAATCAAAACCAGGCGGCAGCGGCACGCTGAGCCGATCACGTTTCCCGAAATAGTACGGTACATTCTCGCCGGGGAAATACAGAACGTCGGCCACAAACTGCCCCTGTCGCAGCAGGTACTGGCAGCGCGCCAGATAGGTCAGCCAGGGCTTGGCCCGTGGCCACCAGGTATTCATGCGATCGAGGTGAATTCCCCACGGTCCCATCGCAAATCCAGGGCGAAAGTTCGGGTAGGCCTGATGAACGCTATAGTGGATCACAAACTGATTGACACCGAGGCAGAACGCATCATCTCCAATCTGTTTCAGCTTGTAGGGGTGAGCTTGCCAATTGGCGAACGCGAGCGCCCCGGTAAACGCTTCGGCACCAACACGAGGCTTGTCGTACAGATGGGCGACAGACGCGGCCGCTTTCCCATCGACACGAGGCGTTTTCTCGTGCGGCCAAAACTCGCCCATCGGCAAATCCGACTTGGACAGCAGATAGAGCGGATTATAGAGAAATTGCTGTCGCCCGCCCGCTTCGCTGGAAAACTCGAGCCCGTTCTGGTGGCATAACCATCGCATACGTCCCAAGTAGTTTTCACCGATCATCGCCAATAACGTGCGGCGCAGATCCCACAAGAATCGCTCGGATACGTCGTTGCTTTCCACGGCGTGCCCGGCAACCAACAACTGATAGAAGCGAGTCAAATCGTAGCCATTTCGCCGTCTGAATTCGGCCGGCATCGCCTCCGTCCAGTTCTGAATTCCAACCTCCCAGCTGTCAACATGGGCCAACCGAAACGAACGGCCGACCGAGCCGTCCGCGTCGGAAACCAGTTTCCGCAGCATCCCATCGAAGGCCGCATCAACCCCCGACGGATCCAGCTTGTCGCACTCCAAACCGTGACCACCGCGACTTGCCGGGTGGTTCTTGATCCCCGTGCTGGTGCATCCGATACGCAGGATCGTCCAATCTCCCGCGGGCGCATCCCAAGTCAGTTGCCCGTCCTCGTTCATCGACCGAGTCAGATCGATCACCTTGGAGACGGGAATAGCGGCCACACCATCGTGAGAAACGGGCCTCTCTTTGGAGTCCTCATGCCCGGCGGCCACCGTCTTCTTGTCCGTATACCACTGCGACCCGCCGCCCCATTCGCCGTAGCGTGTGAATCCGGCTTTCGGTTCCCAATAGTGGATCTTGTTCGAGCGGCCCAAAGCGACATCTCCCAGACCTATCGACGTGGTATTCGGAGAGAACGTCAATCGAAAATACCGGGCGGTTGTCGCATCGAAGCGAATCGTATTCGTCGGCGCAGCTGGGTACCACTTGAGCGAAATCTTGCCGATCGGCCGAAACCGAGTGCCATCGTCGGATGCTTCGAAAGCGGCCAACGGTACGCTGCGGCCGATGCGTGTGTTTTGAAGAACCAGTGTGTCCGCACAATACGGTTCTGGAAACGAAATCACTAAATGAGGACTCCCAGCGACGCCACGTCGCCAAATCGGGCTGACGGTCTGGCGATTCTGGTCGCAAATGTGTTGCTCATTGAACTTGTCATCCGGTGCCGCGAACGTCGCATGTGCCGCCTTAATCTGCTGGTACAAGGAAAGTTGCCGTGGATACGCGATTACCGCCACAGCGCGATAATAGCCGAGCACGGATTCCGGTTGCGGCAACTGGAGAGTCTGCCGCTTCCCGCAGCGCAGACGCGTCGCATTCCAGACCAGTTTCTTCATCGACTTTTCCACCGGCACCCAAGGACCACCGCTACCCGTGAACCCGTCCGCATTATTCATATCGATCGTCATTCCCAACCGTTGGGCCTCCGCGACAGCGTGACGAAACAGGTGACGAAAATCGTCCGACATAAACTCCACGGGGCCATCTGGTGGCATCTGGCCCAACTTGTACTCCCCAATGTCACCCAGCTTGACGTGCATGATCAAGCATCCACCGATGCCCACTTGGTGCATGGCCTCAAGATCCGCCGTGATCCCCTCCCGTGTGATGTTGCCGTTCATCCAGAACCAATAGACCCAAGGGCGAGCGGATTCGGGCGGACTCTGAAAGTTCGCTCGCATGTCCCCCGGTGCTGCTCCTGTCGCAACGGTACCGACCGCTGCCAGACAAAGAGTGGCCACAACGAGGGACAAGACTGTTTTCGTGCGATTATTCATCAGGATCTTGCTTTCCTCGCTGCTCACCATGGCATCCAACGGCCCATTACACGTTCCTTTCCCGACCGAGAACCGGCCAGGACTGTGTATTGGTTAACAGAGCTGAACCTCAAAGTCAAACAGAACCGCGCCGAGCTGGACCATGCGCGGCGCCACATGCGTTGTTCATGCATTTTTTTGGTCAAGAACTCCTCAGCTTTGGCCGGATTTCCGCCTTATCTTCACTCGCATCTCGGCGACGGGCCTGTGCCCGCGGAGTCCATACTCCATCAGGAATTCGCAAAATCATCGCTCCACCGGCGCGATCACTATTCTCAATACAACCCGACCGAACATCTCGGAGGCATCGGGGTTTATTTGCGTGCTATATTCTCAATACGGTGAACTCCGGAATTCGATCGAGCTATCGATTGGCCAAGGACACGCCCTTGAAGCGTCAACAAAAAAGAGCCTCTTCCGGAGAATGAGTGGGTTGGATTTGCGGTCGCGGAGCGTTTGGTCCTTGTTTCTAGGCGTTTTTGCGTGTTTTGAGGGTTGTACAATCTCGATGTCGAATTGTTGTCTACGCTCAGGAGGCACCGAACCAACTGATTAGTGGGTTCCGTGAGCCCCTTCCGCCTTCGCCTTCGCATCGGCCCTCGCCCAGCGTTTCTGGGGGCGATGCGAAGGTGATGGTGGTAGGGGCGGCCCCT
>JAJSAJ010000128.1 GCA_024274855.1 Planctomycetota bacterium
ACGGCATTCGCACACGGCGCGACCGGCAAAGGGAACGATCAGTGCCGATTCCAGCTGGCGGCCGATGCACTCGACCCGGAGATGCAAGTAATTGCACCGTGGCGGATGGAGTCGTTTCGCAAACTTTTCCCCGGCCGAACCGAGATGATTGCCTACTGCCAGCAGAAGGAAATCCCGGTCAAGGCGTCCGTTGCAAAACCGTACAGCTCGGATGAAAACTGCCTGCATATCAGCTACGAGGCAGGCCAGCTCGAGGATCTGAAGGTTAACGGCGTGGAGTTGGTCGACTTTGGCATGACCGTTTCGCCCCGCGAGGCACCCGACAAGATCGAGCAGGTGACCATTGGTTTCGAATCGGGTTCACCGATCAGTGTCAACGGCCAGCAGCTTGGGGCCTTCGAATTGGTCGACCAGTTGAATCAGATCGGTGGGCGAAACGGAATCGGCCGGATCGACATGGTCGAAAACCGATTTGTCGGCATGAAGAGTCGCGGCGTCTATGAGGCGCCGGGCATGACATTGCTCTATGATGCCCTGATGTACGTTGAGCAATTGACGATGGATCGAGATTTGATGCACTTGCGAGACCGTTTGGCGCCGGAAGCAGCCGAGATGGTCTACAACGGATTTTGGTACGCCGCGAAGCTGGATGCCCTGATGGCATTTATTCGCGATGCCCAGAAGCATACGACAGGCGAAGTGCGACTGAATCTCTACAAGGGCAACATCATGATTGACAGCCGCGAGAGCCCGAACAGTCTGTACGATGAGGGCATCGCAACGATGGAGGGTGGCGGTTCGTACAACCAGACGGATGCCGAGGGGTTCTTGCGCATCGAGGGTCTACCGAGTCGAGTGCAGGGCCGTGTGACACCTCGTTCGTATTAGGCTTTGTCTCAAAACCCGGAGACGCAGCGTTTTAGGGAGGGCGAAGCTCCTGCTGAGCCTCTTGTTTTGTTGGCCAAAACGGCTCGGCGGGAGCCTCGCCCTCCCGTTTTGATACAAAGCCTAGACGCACGCCATCGACAGACGGCCGATAGCGGATGCGGACATGGAGCGGCCAGGCGACGCAGCAACGTCCGCCGGCCGCTCGCAGTATCGACCGTTCTTTTCGTTCGATGGCTGGACATTGCACAGGAAAAACAGTTTTCCCAATTTTGCAGCATGGATAAACACCGCTGATCATGTACGTTCTGGAAAACCCGGTCTTACAACGAGAACTGCTGGTCAATCTGCGTCGTCCAAGCGCATTCGCTCTGTTGTTCTTGTACCAGGCTTTCCTCGGCATGGTTGTGTTTTTCGCATGGCCGCAGGACACGCATCTGGATTTATCGACCGAGCCGGAAGACGCCAGAAGGCTAGTCAACGTATTTTTTCTCGGCCAATACGTACTGGCATCGCTGATGGCGCCAAGTTTCGCGGCGGGCGCCATCACGGGAGAGAAGGAGCGTAAGACGTACGAGATGTTGCTGGCCAGCCCGCTTCGGCCCGGCGCAATCGTGCTCGGCAAAATGGTCGCGTCGCTGACACACCTGGTCGTGCTGATCTTCTCGTCGCTTCCGATCGTCATGCTTTGCTTGCCTTTGGGCGGTGTTTCTCCCTACGAGGTTCTTGCAGCCTATCTAGGTTTGATCGTATCGGTCATTACTTTTGCCGCCATCGGCTTGGCGTGCAGCAGTTTCTTCACGCGGACCGCCGCGTCACTGGTCGTTTCCTATCTGCTGATCCTGCCGCTTGCGATGGCCGGGATCCTGTTTTGGACACTCACGGCACAATGGGGCACTCAGCGATTGCTGCTGGCCGTAACCGTGGTACCCGGCATGGCCACGGCTCTCTGTGCCGCCCTGCTGATCAGCACGTCGGCACGTTTGCTGCATCCTCCGGATGTGGGCAGCGAGGGCAAGGAAGTGGTCGACCTTGATCAGGAGGCGAACCAAGCGGTTGGGCTTGTCATTCAACGCGATCAGTTTCCCGACAAGCTATTCGCCCCGTCGAAACGTAATCAGCTGTTACCCGACAACGCCAACCCGGTGTACGACAAAGAGATTCGTAGCGAGATTTTCAGTCAGGGCACTTTGATGTTGCGCGTTGTGATTCAGGTCAGCATGTTGCTGGCTATCATGATCATGGCGTTCTGCTTGTACATTTGGCCTCAGTATGCGGCCTGGTACATCGCTTATGTCCTACTGTTCAACATGCTGGTCGGCCCTGTCTTCTCGGCCGGCAGCGTAACAAGCGAACGCGAGCGTCAAACACTCGACTTGTTGCTGACAACCTCGATTACGCCCTGGCAGATTCTGACCGGAAAGCTACTGGCCGGGCTCCGTATATCGAGCGTCCTGACCCTGTTCCTGCTGTGGCCCGTTGTGTTGGCCGCCGCACTGGTCCCCATCTATTGGTCCCAGCTGGTATCGATCGTCGCCTTCATCACCGTGGTCCTGCTGACCTGTCTGAATTCGGCCGTCGTGGCTCTTTTCTGTTCTGTCGTCACTCGAAAAACATCGATCGCCTTGATGACCTCGTACGCCGTGCTGATCTCGCTGTTCGCCGGACCATTGGCAACATCGTTCTTCGCATCGACCTTTTATCCAGACCGCGTGGCCACTCGGTACGTGCAACGGGCGTAGATCACAAGCCCCTTTGCCGCCGTCTTCAGTGTCCCATTCACACCCGATACGGCCCCCAGCAAATCCAAGAAACCGACAACGACGGCTAATTGGGAAACGTTCGCCGGCTTCGCCATTTGGTCGCTGCTGCTGGACACCGTCTGTCTTGTCACAATGAGCCGGCTGTTTCAAACACGGTGGCGCGTTACCGCGTAAGGCCGCGTCCGCGACGGGTAGCGGACTAGGATCGCCGATAATCCCGAGTGACGGGCCCAAGGGGCTCCAAGGCCGAATCGATCATTCGGTCCCACAGCGTCGACGTGTCTTCGACCACCTCGATGACATCATCCGGGTGGAGGGCAAAGTTCGTTGCATCGGTTACGCGCCGCTTCTTCGGATTGAAGTGAACCGGCAGCCGCACCTTATGCCCATCGGCCAGTTTGCGGACAATGGTCACATTCATGCTGTGAAAGCGGTTCAGGGCCCCGGATTCTTTCAACGCGGTTTGCACCAGCATCGTATCGTTCAGCGGCGCGCGTAGGTATTCCGGTTTTTGCTGTCCCGTACGTAACTCGACAACCACATGTGCCCGCGCAGGGGTTTGCTCGGCTACAGGGGCCACGACTGGCATCGTGGAATGCTCGTTCCGCAGCACGCTGCATCCAGGCGCCGCAGCGATAAGAATCAGTATTCCGGCCAAGCTCATCGCCGTTTTCTGTCTGCCTGTTACCATCCTTGGCACCCTTTTCGAATCATCCCCGCCAGACGCGCAAGTCACCTGGATTGCCGAGAATCGCTAAACCTTACCCAGTCTACGCAACCCCTACAGGCGACATTATCGGCACAGCCTGCCGGCAGCTTGAGGCAAAACTTCATTTTTTGTAACACTTCAGCCAGATGGCAAGTGATCGACTCAGCGGGAGAGCGAGGCTCCTGCCGAGCCGTTCGGGCCAACAAAACAAGCGGCTCAGCGGGAGCTTCG
>JAJSAJ010001075.1 GCA_024274855.1 Planctomycetota bacterium
CCGGACCAGTTGGATATCAGAACCGTCGTGGCACTCGACATGACAACCGGTAAAGTTCGTTGGAAGAAGCCGATCGACCTGACCGGATGCGGTGGAAACAAAATGGGCGCGGCTTATGCCGACGGACTGTTGCTGTTTTTCGGCCATTTCAGTAACCACGATCAGCGATTCTTTCAAGGGAACAAGCTGACGTGGCGCCGCATCACGGCGATCGATGCTAAGACCGGACAGGTTGCCTGGTCTCGACCGCTCAATTATCTCCGCAGGCCAGTGATCATCGGTGACAAGATTATTATTGAACCGCGAGCCTGCTATGTCCGGACGGGGGAAATTGTCGATCGCAGCCATCCGGTTACCGGCGAACAGGTACCTTGGGAGTTTTTGCGGCCGGGCCACAGTTGTGGTGTTAGTTCGGCTTCCGCCGACACACTTTTCTACCGTTCATTTTGCGGTGCACTTTATGATTTGAAACAAGACAAGGGGATCAGCCTCTTCGGAGCCATTCGTAGTGGGTGTTGGCTCGATACGATTGCCGCGAACGGATTGGTGCTCATGCCCGAAGCCAGCTCAGGGTGTACTTGTTCGTATCCACTGCGATGCTCGGTAGCCCTGGTGAACAAGCCGAACAAGACGATGGGGAGTTGGTCTGTGTTTGTCAGCAAGGGTGCCATGACGCCCGTCAAACATCTGGCCATTAATGTCGGCGCACCTGGCGATATGAGGGACAAGAAAGGCGTGCTTTGGCTCGGGTACCCGCGAATCGGCAAGACCTACTCGGTTTACGATGCCAATTCACACTACGGTCTCCAATTCGATCTGCATGAAAATCTAGTGATGGGAGGCGGATTCTTTTGTAAGGACTTCAAAGGGACCCAGGTTGCCGGTACGGACAAGAACTGGTTATTCGCCTCCGGTTGCCGAGGAATGTTGCGTTGCGAGTTGCCGTTGATCGATCCAAAGGCGGGTCAACAACCGGCCACGTATGCGGTGCGGCTTGGTTTCCTGGTCGATTCCGACAACGAATCGAACCAGCCTGTGTTCGAGATCAAACTACAGAACCATGTTGTGCTGAAGGAGACTGGATTGGAGCAAACGGCGAACGATATCGGTCGGGCCGTCATCAAGGAGTTTACGAACGTCCGAGTACAAGACCGCCTGGTCATCGAGTTGGTTTCCAAGGGCGAAAACACCGATGCCGATGCGACGCCGGTTATCTGTTTTGTTGAAGTGATCCGAGAAGGCTCGGGAAGCAATAAGCAAGCTAATCCGTGACTTCGAACATCCAGGGAGAACACCCATGTCATTGAACCGCCGACACTTTTTGCAAGGAACGGTTGCAGCAACGGCAGCGATCGGAGTTCCGCAATTCGCATCGTCGAGCGTGCGAGGTGCGAACGACGAGATTCGCGTAGCCGTTGTCGGGCTGGGGGTCCGCGGAGGCGGCACCCACGTTCCTCGAATGGAACGTCAGAAAGGAGTGCGCGTTGTGGCCGTGTGCGATCCGGATCGGCAGCGGCTTGATTCGTGCGTCAAGTCGATCGAAGGTAAGTACCAGCATTCGGCCGAGAAGTTCGTTGACGTCCGGAAGATGCTGGAAAAGAAGGACATCGACGTTGTTTGCGTCGCCACCATGCAATACTGGCACGCCCTGCCGACTATCTGGGCTTGCCAGACCGGTCGAGATGTCTATTGTGAAAAACCGCTGTCCCACTTCATTCGGGAGGGCCAGCAGATGGTCGCCGCTGCAAGAAAGTACGACCGTCTGGTTCAGGTTGGCACTCAGGCCCGCTCGACCGGTAAGGTGATCGACACGATCAAGTACATCCAGGAAGGCAACCTTGGCAAGATCCAGTACGTTACGGCATTCGCCAACAAGCCTAGAACGTCGATCGGGAAACGTGACACACCGCTTCCGATTCCTGACTCGCTTGACTACGAACTTTGGTGCGGGCCGGCCCGCAAAGGACCGATCTACCGCAACCGAATTCAATATGACTGCAGCTTTACGTGGAATATGGGTGACGGCGAGTCGTGCAATCAGGGCGTGCACGAGATCGATATGGCCCGCTGGCTGCTGGGTGAAACACAACTGCCGCGCCGAGTGATGAGTCTTGGTGGCCGATTTGTCTTCAACGATGCGGGTGACGTACCCAACACGCAGATCACTTACTACGATTTTCCGACAGCCCCCGTGCTGTACGAAGTCCACAACCTGCGTGCAGCGAAAGGTTCGTCGGCAGTGCCTACCTTTCGCGGTGAGCGGACCGGCACGTGCGCCCAATGCGAGGGTGGTTACGCGATGATCCGATCGGGCCGGGTTTACGATAACGAGGGAAAGCTGATCAAGTCGTTTTCGGGTGGCGAGAGCCATTTCGAGAACTTCATTCGGGCTGTCCGCAGCGGCAGACGCGAGGATCTTCATGCTGATATACTTGAAGGCCATCGCTCCACGGCCATTACCCATACGGGCAATATCTCCTATCGGCTCGGGAAGCCTGCTGCTGTCGAACAGATGCGAGCCGCAGTCGACAATACGCCCGTTTTCAACGAGATGTTTGACCGTTACCTCGTCCATCTCAAAGCCCAGGAAATCGATCCGGCAACTTCCACACTCGGCCCGTGGTTAGAGATCGACCGAGAGAACGAGTGTTTCAAGAGCCATGATAAAGCCAACGAGATTGTGAAAGGATTCTACCGAACTCCTTTTCGGTTGCCCGACGACGTGTAGCTGTGGGGGCCGTCCCCGTTGCCTCGAAACTCCTTTTGGAGTCTTGCTTCGTAGGAGGTGCGCATGTTGTTCGATCGACGCCCACGTCCGTCGGATGAACGGATGTGGACGCCCGTTCAACGATTTGATTGCGGCCATAGGCCGCGTTAGGAGATGATCCATGGCATGGACACGAAGACGCTTTATCGCCCAGTCGGCCGCGGCGACGCTGCTCGGAGTACCTGCGGGGTTGCACTCGCAGAACGCTTCTGCCGGGCATGGCGGCAAGAGCTCGGCGCGAAAACTTCACCTTGATGACACTCGGCGATTTGCCGAGGTCAAGGGACTCCTCGAGAACGATTATCCCGAACTGAAGATCAGCGTATTCGAAGCCGATGGCGACACGGTCCTGCACGCAGACCATGGAGGGATGAAGGTGTTCTGGATCTACCAGGGCAATGGCGAAGTGTTTCTGCCGAAAGGCTACCGGACTCAAGAAGGTGGCGCCGAGCCACTTCCCGACGTGTATCAGCCAGACAAGATCGATCCGGTCTTTGTCGGAAAACTGCGAATGCTACAACGAGCAATCTCTTCTCTGTCGCCCGAGGCGGCAGGCCATGTGAAGGCTATTCTCAAACGGTGGCAAGGCGATTGTTTCACCGGTAACTTTGCTGCCGAGTTATGGAGTTTGGAACACGTTAA
>JAJSAJ010001076.1 GCA_024274855.1 Planctomycetota bacterium
CTTGTCCTGCTCTACTATCTCCGGTTCTGGTTAGTCTTCCACTATCCCGACCCGCCCGTGCTGGGAACCCATTATAACGGGGCTTTGTTTTTCGATTACATTGTGACGTGGCTGGAATTTGGGCCTTGGTTTGCGGCACTGCTGCTCGCCTGGCTCCTTCGCGTCAAACAAGCGCCAAACAGAACGATAGCGAATCGCCTCGCCAAGACGAACGATCCTGTTTGCAGGGCAGAATAGAAATAACCACAGAGACACGGAGAACACAGAGAACACAGAGAAGAGAAAGACGGAGGAGAGACAATAGCCGATGTAAGATGACCGTTGTGTTACACGCTCCTAATTCGACAGTTTGACAGGAGTCTTGGAACGTCGGCGTTTTGTCAAATCCGACGCGAACCGTGTTCACACGGTAAGTCTTCGGGCTCCGCGTCCACCACCGGATTGCATTTCCAGAACATGTCGCTGCATGGCCAAACAGTCAACCGCAATCCCGTAACGCGAAAAAGGGTGCTTTCAACTCAGATCCGGGGTGCTGTTCATGGCGGGTGGTAACGGTTGGTTTCTCCGCGCCCACCAGTTTTTTCGGTTGGAAAGTTCGAATCCCACTTGGCAGACATGTCATATTTGGCTAAATTGCCAAGCAGCACTTTACCGATGAAAGAGCATATGGACGAGAAGACACAAGCCAGATACCAGGCACGCGCTCAAATTGTCAAGGCGATGGCCCATCCGACTCGTTTGTTCATCGTCGACGAATTGTCCAACCATGGCGAGCGATGTGTCTGCGAGTTGACTGAGATGATCGGCACGGATATGTCGACCGTCTCGCGTCACTTGAGCGTCTTGAAGGAGGCCGGATTGGTTCAAGACGACAAGCGTAGCCAAATGGTTTACTACCGACTCCGCGTCAACTGCATCCTGAAGTTTTTCGCCTGCATTACGTCGGTGATCGCCGATAACGCGGAGCGTCAGGAGAAACTGCTTTTGTAAGACGGGCCTTGTTAATGCGTCGGACCTCTGTTGTCCGCATTGCTATTTGCTAATTTTGCCAATTCGCCTATCGCGACACGCGTCGCACGGCGTGCAGGGAGAGTCGTCTCGATGAACACAAAACAATTGGGAATCTTTGCCGGCCTGGCTGGCGTCTTCCTGTTCGCTTATTTCGTCAACTTTACCGATTCCAAGATCCAAAATGCGATCATGGAAGCGTTCTATATGCTTCAATGGTATGTGCGCTACCACACCCTGGCTTGCGTCGTACCGGCTATGTTCATCGCCGGGGCGATCGCGACCTTCTTCTCGAAGGAAGCCGTGTTGCGGCACCTTGGCCCCAAAGCAAATAAGGTCGAAGCCTACGGAGTCGCGTCTACCTCCGGTACCGTGCTGGCCGTCTGCTCGTGCAGCGGCTTGCCGATGTTTGCCGGAATTTATCGCGTTGGTGCTGGACTGGGACCGGCCGCCGCCTTTCTCTACTCGGGACCAGCAATCAACGTGATGGCGATTTTCCTGACCGCGCGCGTGCTGGGGTATGACCTCGGTATCGCGAGATTTATTGGATCGATTGTCTTTGCGATCGTCATCGGCGTGATCATGGCCGTAGCTTTCCGCAAGGATGAAGAAGAGCGGACGGCGGCCGTGATGCAAATGCCCGATCCGCCGCCTGCCAAACGAAGGCTGTGGCAAACGTCGCTGTTCTTCCTGTGCATGATCCTGTTTCTCGTGCTCAGTGACTGGGCCAACCCGAGTCAAACGATCATTGAGAAAAACGACGGGACACGCATGCACGTTGCCGTTTTGATTCGAACGTCGGAAACCTACCGTGTCCAGCTGGAAAAGCCGCTAGGCCAGCTGAAGAAAGGCGTCAAACTTGTAATCAACCGATCGGATATTGCGTCGGAAATCGATTCGACCCCCGACAACTACCGCTGGGCCAGCTGGGTCTACCACCACCGCTGGTACTTCGCCGGTGGGTTCTTTCTGGCTGTCCTGTTGATGGTCTGGAGATGGTTCGACCGGGACGAGCTCGGCGAATGGATGGAGCAGACCTGGGGCTTTTCGAAAACGATCATTCCGTTATTGTTCGGCGGCGTTCTGGTAACCGGATTCATCGGCGCCTTGATTCCCGAACACATTGTAGCCAGCTGGGTAGGCGGCGACAGTTTTCTGTCGAACCTGGTCGCCTCGATGATCGGCGGGATGTGGTACTTTGCCACGCTGACCGAGATTCCGATTCTCGAGGCACTGATCGGACTGGGAATGGGCCGTGGGCCCGCACTGGCCCTGCTGTTAGCCGGCCCGGCCTTGTCCCTGCCCAGTATTGCGGTTATCTACAGTGTCATTGGATTCAAGAAGACGGCGGTGTTCGTGGGCTTGACCGTGATCATGAGTACTTTTGCCGGAATGCTGTTTGGGTGGTTCTTTGTTTAGTAACTCAATGCGAAAAGGCTGCAGCCGTTGAGGCAGGTGTCAGCGACGAAAGAGAGCAGGCTAGAGTAATCCGAGCGGCGGAAACGCCGTGGGCCGAGGCCCCGCCTCGCTTGAATCTCGGTACCTGTCACAAGACTCGAAAACGCTGGTCAGAAAGACGGGAGGGCGAGGCTCCCGCCGAGCCGCAACGGCAGTTTTATGACGGTTTCTTAGTAGCCAGACACCATGTAGCATGATTCATGTGTAAACTAACTCGAATCGAATTGGAGGGATGAAATGAAACGCGTACAAATCTTGGGGACCGGTTGTGCCAAATGTCAAAAATTGACGCAAAACGCCGAAGAAGCTGCTCGGCTGGCAGGCGTTGAAGCCACCGTTGAGAAGATTACCGACATCATGCAGATCACGACATTTGGCGTGATGATGACTCCGGCATTGGTCATTGACGGCGAAGTGAAAGTCGTTGGCAAAGTGCCGTCACCGGAGGAAATCAAACAATTGCTGGTCTGACAGGGCAGGGTGTGCCCGAGCTCGCCATAAAGCGGC
>JAJSAJ010000129.1 GCA_024274855.1 Planctomycetota bacterium
CGGCGAGCGTTTCAGGCCTGGAGCGTTCTTGAATCGTCTATTGGTTTTTGTGACATTTTTCCGGAAACAATGCGCCGACGGTGCTCGGAACCGGGCCTTGACAACGAAACGCGTCCCTTTTAGGTTGGCGGCGTGGCAACGCCCGCCACAATTCAATGCATCAACTTGTCAGACGTCGCGGGACCGATCTTTCGGGGAACCAAGTATATGGCAGAGCAACGAACGGCATTTGCAATTGGCGCTCATCCCGATGACGTCGAATTCACGATGTCGGGAACTCTTTCGCTGCTGGCCAAGGCCGGTTTCGAAGTCCATATGATGAACGTCTCCTGCAGCAATCTGGACAGCAACGAGTTGTCGGAAGCGGAGATCACGCGTGTGCGACGGCGCGAAGCCGAAAGCGCTGCGGAGGTCATCGGGGCCGTTTACCATCCTCCGATCGCAAACGACTTGATGATCTTCTACGAAGATCGGTTGCTGCGAAAACTGGCGGCTTTGATACGCGAAATTCGTCCTAGCATCGTTCTTCTTCCATCATTGACCGATTATATGGAAGACCATACGAATACGGCTCGCCTGGTCGTCACGGCTTGTTTCAGTCGATCGATGGGCCACTACCGAAGCGATCCCCCCACGGAACCGACGGAACAAGACGTTCACCTTTACCACGCCCAACCGCATTTGAACCATGATGCGATGCGCAATCTCGTCGTCCCCTCTCTGTTTATCAACGTAACGAGCGAAATGGAGACCAAGTTGGCGATGCTTGCGTGCCACGCGAGCCAGCGGCAGTGGCTGGATGAAACGCAGGGGTTGGGTGACTATCTGGAAAGCATGCGATATTCTTGCCGTGACGTGGCGAAAATGGTCGCTCGCGATGGCTGGGATTATGCGGAAGGGTTTCGACAACACAGCCACCTCGGTTTTTCCAATGAGGATCGGGATCTATTAAGGGATGTTCTGGACGAGCCGTTGACGGTTTGGACAGGCAGTTGACCCGATTGGGCGTGCAGACGCCCCATTGATCAGCCGCCGGAAGGAGGCGGGGATTGATTTGCCGTATCGAGAGTCGGCATATCGGGCAACCACGTGCTTTGCACGTTTCGGCACCACTGATCCCATTGATCACGTTGTTCCGAATCCAGAATCTCCGCGACTTCCCTCTGCAGTTGAGTCAGCTCGTGTTCGACTTGCGGCTGAAAACGGCGCCGGATTCCTTGGAGTGCGACTTGGCGTCGACGCAGAATCTGTTGCACCTGCCCTGTCTGCTGGTCAGTCAATCCGATGCGGCGGCGCAAATGCGAAGCCAAACGCTCGGGCATCGTTTCCGGGTGGTGGATATTGTAGAGTATCCCACGTCGAACGACGATCAGGGTCGAGCCGACGCCAACCGTAATCCCTGATGCAAATATCAGCAACGAAAGCAACAGCCGAATGGCAATACGTCGCCATCGGGTCGAGCGTGTTGCTTCAGCCAACAGTGGGTTACCAGATGGTTCGTTCATTGTACCACCAATGTAAAAGGGCGAATCAGCTCGGAAAGCGGGTCTAGCCAAAGAGCTCCCTGATAGCTTGCAATGACCATGACCATGGCGGCGGCGGCAACGGAAACAGCTGCTGCGGCCCACATCGACCAGTCGCTGACCGCAGCCAGTTGCTGCCTGTGAAGCCTGCGCAACACCGATTCAGAAACGTCGACGATCGGCAGTTGTTCCTGCCGCGCCCGCTCAACAAGCTGGCTGAATGGTAGCCGTTTGGCATGTGTCATAGCTCAATTTCCAGTTCACTGCATAGTGTTTTCAAGCGTTTGCGGGCACGGTGCATTTGAACTTTCACCATCGTCGAACTCCAACCAGTTAATTCGGCGATTTGCTGAATGGAATGCGATTCCAGATAACTCAAAGTCATGACCAACCGGTCGCGAGGGGAAAGACGCCCAAGCAGGAAGTGTACAAGTTCGGCGGCGTCCGTCGCCGAACATTCGTGATCGACAACCGCGACGGCTAGAGTCGATTCGTCAAGCGCAACTTCGGGTTCTCGACGCTGTCGTTGACGCCAGAATCGGTAGCCTACGCGTGTTGCAATGCATTTCAACCAGTGACTCCATGGCGAACGCCGTTTGTATGTCGGTAGACTAACATAGGCTTCGACAAACACATCTTGGATCAGTTCTTCCCAGAGAGAGTGGTGTCGCGTAAATCGCCACATGTAGCCCGCAATAAGTTGCTGATAGCGAGCGACCAGTCGTGCAAAGGCATCCTGGTCACCTCCAAGCGATGCTTGAATGTCTTCCCAATCGATCGCGTCCTCCGCCGTCTCTTGGTTCGCGTCTGAAACGGCTCGGGCTTGTACGTGACTGAGCCTCGGCTGACGATTGATTCCCATAAGATACGGTTGAAAGAACCACAACGGCCGGCAGGGCCGCCAACTAGTGCGCGCTATTGCTCGGCCACCCGTTGCCGGCCCACACAGATCGCTCAAACTTGTCAACAAGCCAACCATTGTTGATGCAAGCAACAAAGGGAACCGGTCCATCAACCAATGTTGCAGCATGGCTGAAAGCTCCTCGACGCTTGTCGAGGAACTCTCAGCCGGAACAATTCGACCATTGGCGATCCAATGCATCACTTGTTACTAACCTTTTCCAGCATTGCGTTGATCGATTCGTCACGTTCTTTCAGGAAGTCGGCGATCAGGTCCTTCTGTTGATCGGTCAATAGGGGCGCGACTTCAGATCGCAACTTCGATGCCTTCACTGCGGCATCCGCCATGGCATCTCCCAGCTGTTCCGCCGCGGCACGAATGGCCGATTCGTCCGTCTCTTCCGCCAGCACCGCATCCCGCAGGGCAGTTCGCCTGGCACGAACCGATTGGACCGTCGCCACGATCTCCTGGCGATGCGAACGCAACACATCTCCGATTTTCGACCGTTGTTCGTCGGTCACATTCAATTGACTTCGAAGAACGAGGGCTCGTCCTATATTACCAGAAACCAGACGGCCGAGCGGGGTGTGGGCCCATGCTCGGAATCCTCCATGCCCGGCCGACTCGCCGGATGGCGCGCCGGCCACTCCAACTGTTACAAGCCCGCCAACCAATAGACCGACCATTGTCAAATTTCGCAACATCATCAAGACTCCTTCATTGCTCAGAGAACCCGTCCAGGCCGCAAATCGCGTACGGTGTCGAGAGTTTTTCCGGCCTTCCACACAAGCTAGTGTCATCCGGGGCCCGTCAGGTTACAGGGAAACCCCAATTTCTCGAAAATGCTCGACCCTCATGTTGACTCGCACCGCTCGCCAGCCGAATCGGCTGGCGAGTGGCTCCGGCGGACGAACCCCGTCGAACCCGGTCGAACCCCCTCGCCCCCCCTACCAACGCCGATAAATCCGAATCGGGTGCGTGAAATCCGTGTGGTAGGTTCTAGGACGTTTCATTAGAATAGTACCGTGAAGTGCTAGGCTTTGTCTCAAGAGCCGGTGAAGCAGGGTTTCCGGGAGGGCGAAGCTCCCGCTGAGCCTCTTGCTTTGTTGGCCAGAACGGCTCGGCAGGAGACTCGACCTCCCGTCTCGAGACGAATCCAAGTGCTCGATCCACATTTGTCTCTCGAACCCATAGCCTGTTTCGCCAGTTGGAGCTGATGCCATGCCCGGTGTTACTGAATCGATTGCTACCGTCAACAGCTTGGTTCGGACGGGATTGGCTGTCATCGCTGTTGGAGCGATTGGAGTGGGAGGCTGGTATGGTTACAACCTTTACCATGCAGGCGATCTGGAGCTACGGAAGAAAGAAACCGAGTTGAAGGATGTTCGGCGGCAACGGCAAACGCGTGAAGGGGAATTGCAAGCCAAGCAGCAGCAGCTAGCAACCCAACAGTTGGAACTAGCCAAGAGGCAACAGGAAATCAGCGAGCTGAACCTGGATATCAAGAACAAGGAGATTAGGATCCAGAAGCTTGATACGGCCTTACGCCTGCTAAAGGTCAACCACCGTGTGGCTTGGTTAACGGTAGTGGACCAGGGGACCGACAAGGAGACCAAGGAGCTGTTCACGCTGGTCCGGTTTGTCGAAGTCGATGAGCAGGGAAAGGCCATCGACGAGCCCCGGCAATTTCGCATTAAGGGCGACGTTGTCTATATCGACAATTGGGTTGTTAAGTTCGACGATTCCTATGTCGAGCAGGCGGACATCGATCGGTCAACGTCCCTGGTGCTATTTCGGCGACTCTTCGGTGAATCGCAGAAACCAAATGATGGTTTCTTGCTGGATAAAGTGGGCGACCGACCGAATGCCTACGGCAAAGAAGAGCCGTCCGAATTCGAGAAGGCAATCTGGCGAGACTTTTGGAACATCGCGAACGATCAGGCCAAAGCCAAAGCAATGGGAATTCGCGCGGCACACGGCGAAGCACCATTTATCAAATTGCGAAAAGGCAAGTCGTACAAGATCGAATTGCGAGCATCCGATGGATTGTCGATCACACCGGACGACGGACCGCCACCACTAACGGGTAAACCGGCCGCTTAGCAGACAGCACTAGTGCCGCTCGTGGGCACGGATAATGTGACGTAGCCATTCACGCCGCTGGGGTCTGACACAATTTTCGGCGGAGACAGCTTTTCTTTACGCGAACGCATTTTGTCGCCGAAAATGGGTCTGACACCTTGGAAGCGAATCGGCGGCCTACATTCCGTGAACGGTTACAATGTGATCATCCGAGAATCATGGGCTCGTCGGCTCGGCCTGTTCCAGCAATCGTTTGAGTGTTGACCGGAGGCGTTTGATTTTCGAGCCGATTGTCAACATAACACGATGGTCATTTGTAACGGCACGGTGGATGTGGTCCTTGCTCGTATCACGAACCAGGAGAATTGCCGGCAACGATTCGGTTTCTTCCATCTCACCAAATGCATTAAACGCGTCAACAGCCTCGTTATCCAGTTCGATGGCCGAAAAAACGACGCAGTCGGCCAGCGGTTCCTGGTCAAGGTGGTCGGCGAACCGTTGCAATGCTCGGACCGGACTGCCGTACACAAGCACCCGATAACCACGTTTCTTCAAAGCGGTTCGAATCGAATTCTGCATATTGACATTCGATTCAATCAGCATGACCTTACGGGCCGCGCCCTCTTGCTCTAGCGGCGTATCATCAGTCGGTGCCGGTTCCTCTCCAACCGGCTCACTCGAGTCAGCTGTTCGCGATGAATCGACCTCACCCGTCTTCACGCGTTCCGTCACGCGTCTGAGGTCTTCCAACATTTCGCCGGGCGTTTGATATCGGCGATCGACGTTAAGATCCATCGCCTTGTTGACCAACGCAATCACGTAATTCGGTAGATCGGGGGCCAACTGAGCAAGTGGTTTGACCTCACGATACCGAGAGACACTCAGTCGCTTGACGCGGTCACGCGTTTCGGTCAATGGAGACTTACCGGCAAGCATGTGGTAGAGCATGCATCCGGTGAAGTAGAGGTCGCTACGAGCGTCATTCCGGCGCACACCCGTTATCCGCTCCAAACCCGCATAGTCGATACTGCGTGGATTCGGAGCTCCGGCAATCGCCTCATCCGACATCTCCGCCGAAATCGCGGCCAATCCGAAGTCGACGAGTTTGGCACGTCCATGACTGGAAATCAAGACATTCGACAACTTCATGTCGCGGTGAGTAACACCCTTCCTGCGAGCGTAATCGAGCCCCGCCAGAACGTCCGCAATCAAACGAAGCGACACAAGTGGATCAAGCCGCTTATGGATCTTTATGAAGTCGCGCAGATTTTGTCCTTCAATGAAGTCCATCACCATGAACGACCGGTGACGTTCCTTCAGAACTTCATAGACCGGCACGATGTTGGGATGACGCAACGGCATCACCATCCGAGCTTCACGCAGGAACTGTTCGGTCGTAACCAAGTCATCCGAGTAACGTTTACGCAGAACTTTGACCGCCCTAACTTTCTTCGTCTCGCGATGCACGGCCCGATAGACGCGGGCAAACGTGCCCGCACCAACCAGATACAGCACTCTGTATTTGCCGTAATAGTACCCTTCGCGCTTGCCGCCAAGGATCCGGTCCACCTGGAAGTTCGTCAGCAACTCGCGGCGCACCATCAACGAAGTCAGTTGTTCCAGAGGGACATCTCGACTGCCAAACTCGCCCCAAAGGGCTTCCAACTGGTGCGCATCCAGAAGATCAAAATCAAAGGTGCGCTGAGCAAACTTTTCCGCCGTCATTTCGGCCATGGGACATCACAGCTCCTGGTCAAAGGATGCCTTGCGCTACGAAAGCAGTTAAGAAGAGACTCACGGCTATTATCGTATTCAACTTTGGTCACGGCTGCAACTTGCTTCCGCAGCACTTTCTTGGATCTGCCAGGGCCAAATCGCTCTCTGGCGGGACTTGACGTCATCAACCCAACTGGGACTGCAAGCCGCAACCGAGTCGGAATTGACGACGGCTCAGGATTCGCCCGATTCACCATTGACTTGTTCCTGAAGCGTATCCCGCTCTCGCCGAGTGGCTTCCAAGTCGAACAACAGATACTTCATATCAAGTCGCAGCTGGCTCAACGCCTCTTGAACAAGGCCCAGAATCCGCCGGCGGCGGCGTGTGCTCTCCACCACCCGATCAAGAACCGGCTCAATAGCACCCCGCATATGGGGAGGCAATGCGGCAATCAGCTTCTCCAGTTGAACGACGTCGGCCGGGAGTTCTTCTTGAGCGGTGGATTTGAATCGCGGTGCATTGGACATGTGTTGCTGCTCCTGTGCGAGAATATTGGATGATAGATTGACAATGCATCTGGTGCGCCAATCGCTGAAGATTTCACTGAAAACATCCATAAGTTATTTGCTGACAACAAGTTGCGTCGCCTTCGCATTTCTAATGCAAAACGGCGTGTGGCGGAAAGCCCCCACCGTTGATCTGGAACACCTTCGCAAATCCTGATACAAGCACGGTTTACGTGGAATGCGCGTTGAACAACTGGTGTTCTGTTTTGGCAACATTCACGCACATCCGGCAGGGCAGAACTCACCGTAACTGGAATCAACTTGCAAATGACCACCCGCAGCCGATTGACCGGCCATGCCGCACAACACACACGTCAGTGTTCACGTTTTTCTCGGGTCCAACACATGGATATTCTCAGACAGCGGACACCGTCCACACGCATCGCAAGAGCCGGATTGCCCTACTTACGGGCCGCTGACCTGGTCAACCGCGCCGGGTCGAAATCAGTGGGGATTCTGAAATGTCAGACGCCGCTCGCCAGTCAGAACAGCTTTCCCGCATCAGACCCTCAAGCTGTGTGTGCCGGCCCCCGACCATGCCGGCTGTTGATTATTTTGGCGTTGCTGGCCGCATTTTGGACATGGCCCGCAACGGCGCGCAGTCAATACCGCGAGTCGTTTGAGGCTCCGAATCCAAGCTGGCAGTTGGCGGACCGGGACTGCACGGTTCAGGTCCAGCAACATGCCAGAACGCTGGACCAGGTCCATTCTGGGGAAGCAAGTGAATGGATTCAGATGCGAACCGGGGCAGGAACTTTTGTCCACTGGATTCATGCAGTCCCACCATCCCGAGTGATCGACGAGTGGCAAGCCTCTATCTGGCTCAAGTCGAGTCGACCAGGGCTTCAACTTCTGGTCCGTGTCACGCTACCACGAAGTCTAGACCCGCAAACCGGCAAACCACTGAGGGTACTGCTACGCGGGACCAGTTACCGACGGGTTGGAACGTGGGAGCGACTGGCAATTGAAGCACCTGCTCGCCTTCTGATGCGACGGTTGCCTATGTTGCGATCGCAATTTGGACGTGACGTCAACACCCGCGAGGCATTCATCGACTTGGTGGTCCTGAATGCCTATGGTGGGGCAGGCGGAACGGATATCTGGATTGACGATTTGAACGTAAATGGTTTGGTGGCTACTCAGCCGGCCGGTTCCACATCACAGCCCGCTCGACCACCCAATCTCGGGCCCTCTCCAATGGGGCTCGCAACTCCATCGACGACAAGCCCGACACCGAACCCTCCCCCGAAAACGGCGGCAATAGATCGCCATGCAACAGCGCCAAGACTCGATGGATCGGTTTTAATTGTCGCCGGACGCCCGCATTTGATACGGATGATCGAACATCAAGGCGAGCCATTTGCCATCTTGAAGATGCTTGGTTTCAACACGGTCCAATTGTCTGCGACTCCAAC
>JAJSAJ010001077.1 GCA_024274855.1 Planctomycetota bacterium
AAGATCGGCAAGACGGTTGCGGGCCGGGACTTGGAGATTGTCCGTGTTGGCAAATCGGACTCGCCGTATCGAGTCTTGATTCGCGCCCGTGCACATCCTTGGGAGCCGGGCGGCAACTGGGTGGTCCAGGGCATGATCCGGCGACTCCTGAAGGACGACAAGAAGGCTCGCGCCTACCTGGATCGCTACAGCGTTTACATCATGCCGATGGCGAATAAGGATGGCGTTGCCCGAGGCTGGACTCGGTTCAATCTGGCCGGCAAGGATCTTAATCGAAACTGGGACAAGCCGGCGGACTCGATTCACGCACCGGAGAACCGAGCCCTGGAAAACTGGATCGAATCGATGATCGCCCAGAGACGCAAACCGGACTTTATGATCGATTTCCATAATGATGAAGGTGGTCGCGTACACATCAGCCGCCCGAATATTGATTTGAAGCAGTACCTGGCACGCATGACACGGTTCGAGCATTTACTGCGAGAACGTACGTGGTTTACCGAGGGAGTTACAGGCGCGAGTTACCGAACGGTTGGCAGCATTGGCGAGGGCCTTGTCGAACGGTACGGTATTCATGCTTGCATCCACGAGCTGAATGCCAACTGGATCACCGGGCTGGATGCATACCCCAGCGGAGAGAACTGGCAGCAGTATGGTGCTCAGCTGTGCGATGTCTTCTATGAGTTGTTTGGCGGCAAGTAGCCCTTGGGCTACCAGTCTGCACTGAAATGATGACCCGCGTATGGGCGCGTTGTAACCGGATTGTGGTGTGCCGGCGCTCGCAATACCGTGGTTGCCCGTTGCCCAGTTGTATGCCGCGAGCTTGTCACACCCTACACCTGTATTACGAAACAAATCATGACAGACACCGAGCAGACTCCGAAACAAGTAGTGGAAGCGGTCCTGAACAGATCACGCCCCGATCGGTTCTTGTATGCGCCGAACTACTGGCAATGGCTGTCGCATCACCAGCGGCATCGGACATTGCCCGATGAGATTGCCCACTGCGAAACTCAGCTTCAGTTGCTGGAGTACTTGGACGTTGATGTCTTCAGTCGAAACGTCTATTGCGACCAAACGCGTTGCTGGTTTGGCGGACTGTGCGAGATCCAGTGGGCTGGTGTTGATGTCGAGCAGACGGAATCCCCGGCCGGTAACGATTTGCTTATCGACCGTGTCTATCATACGGCTTCCGGTACCTTGACCGAGCATCAGCGTTACGACCATGCTCAATCGACGCTGGTCCAGACGAAGTTCACGGTTGACGATTACGGCAGCCAACTGGATGCGTATGAGCACCTTGTGCGAGGGCGTCGTTGGCATTTCTTCGCCGATCGATATGAGACGATCCGACAGCGTGTCGGCGAGGGTGGTATTGTTATTGCCGGTGAGCTGTTCAGCCCGTTGAAGATGCTGCATTTCGACTTGGGTGCGGAGAATACAACGTTTCTGCTGATGGATCAGCCGGATCGCACGGCCGAATTACTTGCGGCACACGAACAATCGCAACTTGACCTGGTGCGGCATATGGCCGTAGCCGGCGTGCCGGCGATGATGGCCATGGACAACCTGGACACGGCGTTTCACCCGCCAAAATATGTTGAGCAGTATTCCGCTTCGTTTTACGAACAGGCAAGTCGCATTTGTCACGAACATGGCAGTACGTTTTTTATCCATGCCTGCGGCCAACAACGGGCCAATTTGAAGTTGATCGCTTCGTTGGGAGTTGACGGCCTGGAAGGCGTTGCCGCGCCGCCGCTGGGCGATGTGCAACTTGACGAAGCGTTGGCCATGACCGGAGATCGTTTTCTCGTCACTGGCGGAATCAGTGCCGCGGAGACTGATGGGCTTCAGACTCGGGACGCCGTGTGTGCTTATGTACGTCAGTTGCTTGATCGCCTGCGTCCTTACGCCCATCGGTTCGTTTTTGCTGCTAGCTGCAACACGGCGATCAGCACGCGCTGGGATCAGTTGGTATGGTTTCGAGATGCGTGGCAAGAATACGGCTCGTTGCCCTGAGCTGTGGTTGTCAGAGGGCAACCATTTGTCGCCTTGCGGACAAAAATAGAATAGTAGTTAACCTCGGCGTTGCGGAAAATCTAATGTACGATGGACTTTTCGATCCGATCCGATTCCAAACGTGGTGCAATGTGACATCTGGGACCGTAGCAATAAATTCGAGTTGAGTCTTCGATCGACAGCCTGAAAGGCCATCGTACGGTCCTGATCGCAACGTGGTCCACCAGGTGGGAGGGCGAAGCTCCTGCTGAGCCGTAACGTCAACCAGAGTCGACACTTTTCACCGGCTCGGCGGGAGCCTCGCCCTCCCGTTGGCCCAGCAAACGATCACTGCCCCATCGTACGGCTATTTGGTTACAACTAGAGGGCAAATTGGTCGACGAGCCGGTTCAATAGCTGTATCTGTTCGATATGCTTGGCAAACACCAGGAGAATCCCATGAATTCATTGCGCTGTTGTCTGGTTTGTTTTGCGGTCATGCTCGCGTCAGTCGGGATTGGGAAAGAGGTCCGTGGTGGACCATTGACCAGACCCGATATCCTGTTGATCATGCCGGATCAGATGCGTGGAGATTGTCTCTCGATTTTGAAACACCCGGCTATCCGAACGCCGACGCTTG
>JAJSAJ010001078.1 GCA_024274855.1 Planctomycetota bacterium
ATCCGGCGCATCCAGACGCGCGTCGGATGCGAGTATGGTAATGTCGTTCGGGCTGCGGTAGACCGTGACATGTCGCTGGCGCGCGTCGACGACCCACACCACACGCGATCCGGCAGCTAACCACTGAAGTGCCTTCTGTTCCACGTCCGAGAACGAATCACTTGGCGAAACAACTTCGACTGCAATGTCCGGCGCGCCTGGCCAAAACCCACTGACAGAACCCACCTCATCCAGTCGCCGCTGTGAGATAAAAGCAAAATCCGGTGCGCGCACCGTATCGGGGTCACGCCCAATGAGAAATCCGGTTTCCGCCGCAAACGTTGTTCCCAATTCATCCTCTTCAACCACTTTCGCAACACGCCATCCCAGTCGAATCGCGATCTGCCCATGGATATTCCCCGCCGGTGACATCATGCGAAGTTCTCCGTTGACAAGTTCATATCGCTGACCGTCGTCGGGCATCGCAGCCAGTTGTTCAGCCGTTGTCCGTGACACAGTAGATGACATGACACATTAGCCTTACATTGGTGAAGGGAGGAGACCATATTGATTATAGCAACGGTCCCTTTCTGTCTTTGGGGATTGCCTTGTATTCGGACCCGGGCACCGGATCGGATTACACGTTTCCAGCAGCAATTATCCTCGATTTGAAAAGACCCCCAACACGGGCGACGATTTCCCAAGGGAAGGGAAACTGCGTACGGCGCACAACAGGGTCCACTTCGACCGGCAGTATCCAAGCGCACTGATTCTGCCTGTGCGACCGTATCGCAGCCTCTTTCGGCCTCGGCGGCGTGCCGGTTGCCACCCACTTCAGTTGTGAGCCGGCCACCAGGCATCGATCATCGAGCGCAAGGCAGCGGCACGATCGGGATTTTGGTCGGCCAGATTCTTCGTCTCATGTGGATCTGCCTGCAAATCATAAAGTTCGATTTGTCCATCGGGAACATTTGCCGCGTCGGGATCGATCAGTTTCCATTTCCCATCGATGCACCATCGGTATGTTAGATTCGCCGCGGGCCGATTGATATCAACCGCATTGTGTTCGAACACTTCGCCGAATATAGTTTTTCGAGCGGTCACTTTTCGGCGATCCAGAAGATTAATCCCCTGCATTTGCGGCGTTGGCTTCAGACCACAAGCCGCCAGAATGGTTGGTGCCAGATCGACGCTGATAGCCAACGACGTTTCATCGCGTCGCGGCTCGACGTGCTTGGGCCACCGGATCATAATCGGCGTACGGAGCCCACCATCGTACGGCGAGCGTTTTGATTTCGAGGCATAACGGGGCTTGTCGGGACTCTGAATCCACCCGTTGTCAACCAGGAACAGCACCAGGGTATTATCCGCTATCTGTCTCTTCTCCAAATAGTCCAACAGCTGACCGCACGTATCGTCAAACCATTCGCACATGGCCCAATACCGAGCCACATGAATCGAGTCGGATTTCTCGACGTACTTGTCCAGATATTTTTTTGGCGGCGTATGAGGTGCGTGCGGCAAGAATGGTGCGTACCAAAGAAAAAACGGACGCTGGTCGGCATCGTCTATAAAATCATAAATCGGTTGCATGCCTTGGCGGCCGATCTTCAGTCCCTCGTCACCATGCCGACCGCCTCGTTTCGGATCGCCGTGGGTCATTCCGGACGTGAACCCTCCGCGTCGATAGTTGCCCTCCCACCATTTGCCGGTCTGCATGCTCAGGTATCCTTTGTTGGCCAGCATTTTGGGCAACGTTGGCACTCGATCAATGAAATCGATCATCTTCTGTCGCTGAGAAAGAAAACCGGGGTCTTTACCGGCAGTCGCCCACTGTCCTTTCATGCCCTTGGGCCATGGCGGATCGTTGCCGGTAATCTTATTCTGGTGCGGGTAGAGTCCTGAAATGATCGATGCGAGACTGGGCCGGCAGAGACTTGACGGTACGTAGCCACGAGTAAAAACCAGGCTCTCAGCCGCCAAGCGATCGAGATTCGGAGTCTGGATGACCGGGTGTCCCATGAACCCAAAATCACCCCATGCCTGATCATCACTGATAATCAACACAACGTTCGGTAGATCCGCCGCGCGGGCAACAATCGCAGGGAGACTCAAGAG
>JAJSAJ010001079.1 GCA_024274855.1 Planctomycetota bacterium
CACACCGTTAGCCGCATGTCACGGATGCACGTTCATGACTGTCGGGTCGCTTGTGATTCGAATAAAGCTACTCCTTGCTTAGTTCCTTGAAGAATGTTCCACGGTTCAATCTCGTTCCATGGTACCAGAATGCTTTCCGAATGGGCAGGGATGGAAGACTGTCCGGGTGGTTTAAGTCGGGCGGGCCAGGTCCGGTCGTTGCGGCGCAGCGGGCGTGTTCTCGACGTGGTCGACGGCATGGATCGTGATCACCTGGTCGTGGCTGACCGCCGCAGCCATTTTCGCTTCTCGCAGGAACCGCTTCCGCGCCAAGGTGTTGGAGGCCAATTCCGGCTTGAGCACCTTGATGGCGACGAATCGGCCCAACGAAGCATCATGGCCCTTGAGCACAATGCCCATCCCGCCTTGCGCGGCCACCTCCACGACTTCGAAACAAGAAAACACCAGACACTCTGATTTCCGGCGAGCAAGCATCTGGGGCTCCCAGCCCCGGAGGTCGTTGATGCCTTGGAGCATCCAACAGCACGCGTGTGCGAGTGAATTGCGTTTCTGGTGACACGGGGGTGTCAGACCCCTGCGGCAATTCGACCAAAATCTTTCTGTTTCTTGTTTCCGACCGGTGAAAACCCGAACGTTCCGGACTCGCAGGCAGATAAAATACGGGCAGCACACGCGTCACGGTATCGGAACCGCATGTCGCACGCGTGCCGTGTCACTTCAGCTTCGGCCACCAATCCAAGGAGGACCGTTCGATGGTCGCATGCGCTCGTAAGAAACTGTTCGGAAACAATCGAACAGCCGTATACCATTGTTGGACCCGTTGCGTGCGACGCGCATTTCTGTGCGGTCGCGACCCGCTAACGGGCAAAGACTTCACGCATCGCCGCGATTGGATCATGACTCGCGAAGAACAGTTGGCCGGCCTGTTCGCTTATGTCGATTTGAATCCCGAGAAGGCTGGCGAGGCCTCGAGTCCGGAGACGGCACGCTATACGTCACTCTACCTGCGACTGCAGGCCCGCAAGCAACGGGCCAATGCGAGCAACCGACCCGATCAGTGGCTGGGCAAGTTGACGCGAGATCCAAAGACCGAGCGTCACGCGGATTCAGCGCTCCGGTCTCGCATGGGAAAGCGTGCCACGGATCAGGGACTGCTTTCGATCACGCTGGACGACTATCTGAAACTTCTGAAATGGACGGCCCGTCTGCTACGCACCGGCCGGCGGAAAACGATTCCCAAGAATCTGGAAGAGATACTCGATCGTCTGAATCTGGACCAGGACGCGTGGTGCGAGACGATCGACAAATACGAAACGTCGTTCTGCCACGCAGTCGGGCCACCGGCAAGCTTGGAGAAGGTAGCAGAACGAATGGGTGTTTCCCATCTGAAAGGCGTATCCACCGCCAGACGCATCTTTCGATAGGTTAGAATTTGCCAATCAATAACTGTCGCACTTTTCCGCGTACAGACCCCCATGGGCTCGTCCCATGGGTGAATCAGTCTCGCAGCTAAGAAGGATCGCCGCACGAACGCCCCCCAATAAACGCGACAACAATTGATCTGCCGGTTAGGTTCGAATCACGTTTTGCACTTCTTACACAACACAGCACGTGAGTCGCGTTCTCTCTGAACGTTCACCCATCGCATCTCGCTCGCTTCTGAGCAAACGATAAGCCAACTGCGTCCACCTCAGAGTGTGCATTGTCGCCGGCCCGACCCCCCTTGGCTCATTGTTCTCCCTGTCAGACCGCCGATCCAATATCCGCAACGTTCGGGCAAACGCCGTGCGCCGTCACAACGGCCTCAGAAACCAGAGTGTCTGCATTCTTTAGTTAAGAGGGCTTGCAAAACGGGCGCCTTCCGCACTCGTTTACACTCAGCTGGCAGCCGCATTGGCCGAGTCCGCGAGCTACAAAATGAATCCCCAACAGGCGGCGGATGGTCAAGCGGAGATCAATGAGGCGACCAATTATGTGCGAATCGCCAGGGAGTCGTCACCAAAGAACTTTTTTATAACCATGATCGACTTCTACGTGCATTGTGTCACGGTTGGGTTGGCCATTTCGGCAAACGAAAGTGGATGGGCCGAAGTCAAGCATGAAACCGATCGACTCGCCGCTGAGATTGAGAGTAATCGTTCCAGTGCCATTGGACTTACGATCGTCGTTTGGTATTACGAGATGGTGCAAGACGACGAGAATGTCGAACGACTGTTACCCTTATACTGCAAGTCGGCTGGAGCTCGACTGCCGCTGAATTGCCGCGAATTCGGGCGTGGCACGTATCACGCCGAGTCTCCTGTCTTTTCCAACCCGGACCTTCCCGTAGTGGAACAAATTGCCAACGCGTTGTTCGCCTTGGATGACCCCAAGCAGCGAGAGATTGTCGCCAGAAAGTGGCAAGACGAGCTGTTCAACGATTTACGGAAGTCGCGCCACGTTACCTTAGTACTTTCTATTCCTCTCTTGCTCGGTGACGGGCCTCTCTGCCGTAAGCTGGCGGAAGAAGTACTGGACTAGCGGCTCTCCACCTACCTGCGGACTGGTATCGAAACTAAGTTCATTGAACCGATGCTGAGGCATCTTGCCGGTGGACTGGACGACGATGAGCTTCTCGCCGTCACTGAAGATTCAGGTGAAATCACCAAGGCTCGCCTGCAAATAGCACTGAAACAACTCGCGTTAGGGAACCGGGATCTCGCCTTGGAGCACTTGGATAAGTGTGCCGCAGTTTTCGCTCCCTTTGGTCCTGAGGCTTCTCTTGTCCGAGCTATTCGTGACCGCATGAAATATGACGACCAGTGGCCGAATTGGCCTTGACGGGAGGTACCAATGGCAGCGCGGTCTCATAATATGGTCACGCGGCGCTGGCGCTTAGCTTGCGATTTAGGCAGTGAACACGAATCAGGTTTGGCGGAACGGTCCAGATCTGAAGGGTGGCATGGGCAAGATACAATCGCCTCGCAGTGATCGCAAGGCTGACAAAGGACGTCGGATACTCTCGGTCCACTGTTCGGTAGCGCACTTAGAAGGATAACGCCACTTTGAGTGTTTTGATGATCATAAGTCTCTGACAGCAGTGACCTTATCCCCACCGGGCCTGCCCCGATGGAAACGGATTTGAAAACTAGATAGAGAGTTCACCTCGCACCAAAATGTTCGTTCTCCGTCCGCACGCCGCCTACTCAAAAAGATCCAACCGGCTGATCTGGGGCGGATCGCCCATCGTCTTCAGCACGTTCACTCGGACCTTGCGGG
>JAJSAJ010001080.1 GCA_024274855.1 Planctomycetota bacterium
CGTTCCAGGTGTGAAATATTCGGATTCGCCAACTGTCACGTCCAAATGATCGTGAGGACTTCGGACCTTGACGGCAAACGAACGATAGTCGATGGGTCTTCCCGAGAAACCAATTGTATTCAGAAGGAAATGATGTACTCCGGGGCGCCAACCGGTTGTATCCAATTTGAACTCAACGTTTCTGACGACCGTCTCTTTTCCCAATCCTCCCCCGGCGATGATTGATGTCGAAGCCTTCCCGTAGAATGCTTTCTTTTCACTGGCATCATAAGAAAACCCCGGAAGTGCGTCGGCAGCCGCAATGTAATACGGATTGGTCACGCGGAGTTCACGGAACGGAACTGTGCCTGTTTTCACTGAAACCGTTACCGGCGCACCGGAATCAATGGTTGTTGGATCGACGCGGAACGCGGTAATCGGTGCGCTCCGATTTCCCACACTCGGCCCAAGATCTTCAACTAGGATCTGTTGTTGTTTGACAACGACGGCAAAATCGTGTCGTGCAACAACAAAAGGTCCGGTCGAAGGCCGGCAGCTTGCGAAGAAAGCGAACGCATAGGTCCCTTCCTTCCACCCCGCAGTACTCAGCTTCAGCGAAAAGGCCAAATCGCGAGGGTCCTGGTCAGTCGGTCCGTTGTCCAGCAAAAAAAACTGACCGTTCTCGGCAACGTAGTACTTGCCACCAGCATAGAGTGACAGGCCGGGAATTACGGTCTCGCGTGGAACCTCGTCAGCCGTGCGCAGCAAGAAACTTCCCAACTGAATATCTGTCGCGACGACACGCGCATGAACAACAACTGGCTCTCCAAGCTTCGATCGGGTCGGCTCGACTCGAAAGTCAACGAATTCAATACGCGGCGCCGACCAGGCATTTCCGGAAAACATGATGGCACCGACCACCAAACACCAAAACAACGCGGGTCCGAGTTTTCGAACCGAAATGTTCACAATGTTCTTTCGCATAATCTGTGGCATAAGGTCATTCACGAGATCGATAGTCCTGAACAGCGGCCTTGAGGGTATTGGAAGCTAGCAGCGCACAATGCTCGGAGTCACTCGGCAGCCCGCCTAACGCCTGCAAAATATCGAACTGTTCGATACCGCTTGCTTCCACAAGGGACGTGCCGTTGGCGAGCGTGGCTGCAATCCGTCCCGCGGCCCACGACGTGCCGCATCCGTCAGTCGACACGCCGACTTAGGCAACCAACTGGCCGTCGACACGAATCCAGAACTCCATCGTATCGCCGCACGGTCCAGTGATTCTCGCATGACCGTTGAAATGGGCAAGTGGTCCGTCGAAGGCTCGGCTTGTCGTTTCCTCACTGCCCTGCTGGGAGCGATCAATAATCGGGAAATGGCCACCTGACATTAAGAAACCTCCACAAAGCAAACTGAACGACCAACGCCGTCTTCTTACAACTAGACGGCACCGGTCAGGTCTAACCTTCCCTCATCTCGTTTCCATCGGGCCTGCCCCGATGGGATGCCAACTGGCCAACTACAGAGAATGCTCATTTAGCGGCGCCGGTCAAGTGGTCACGTCGTCGGCCCACGTGCCAGTGGATAGAGTGCTCGATACATCTCCAGCGCCGAGCTGAATCGTTGAGCAGGTTCCTTGGCCATCGACTTGCGCACAACAGCTGCCAGTTCCGGCGGGACATCCGGAACGCGCGTTTCCAAGGGGACAATCGCACTCTCCAACACAGCCTTCAAGGAATTTCGCGAATCGGAAAACTGATACGGATACTCGCCGGACACGAAGTAATAGAGCGTCGCCCCCACCGAATAGATATCGGCGGCCGGTTTCGCATAGCGCGAGTCCATAAGCTGCTCCGGTGCCATGAAACAGATGGTTCCACGGACCTCGCCGGACCGGGTAATCCCACTATTGCCCGCGTTCTCAAAGCGTTTGGCGAGTCCAAAATCAGTCAGCTTGGTGCGAAGGTGACCGTTTGAAAGACTCACAAGAATATTGGACGGTTTCACATCACGATGGACCAGGCCTCGCCCATGGGCATAAACCAACGCTTCGAGAACCTGGCAAGTGACTCCACAATAGTATCGTATCTGTTCCGCACGCGTCCGGTCGGCAACGTGCTCGCGAAGATCAATCGTATCAACATATTCCATGGCGATGAACAGTTGGTGATTTGCGATCCCCACTTCATGAAACTTGACGATTCGTTTGTGCTCCAACTGGCTCAATACACTGGCCTCTCGGAG
>JAJSAJ010001081.1 GCA_024274855.1 Planctomycetota bacterium
AACCCATGTTCAAATTCCAGACCCTGGCAAAAAGCGGCCGGATCGTGGGGATACCGCTGGACCACGGTGCAGCCATGGATTGGCGCATGCCGGCCGCGATTGGCCGGAATCCACCACGCGAGCAACAGAACCAGCCCGATCGCGCCGATGGCGAAAAACGCCAAGCCGACGATCCAGGGGCGCCGGCCGCGCGATGCCGTGCGCGCCGGGACGTCATCACGGTCCGTTGCCGGATCGCCATGCCGGGCCAACGAGCGTCTTCGACGTAGGCTGTTTCTGGTCGGGGGAGTTTTCAAGGTTGACGATGTCACGGTCTTGTTGACTTCAAAGATCATTAACTTCTTGACAAAGCGGGCCAATGGGGAGAGCGAGCGGTAGCTCGGAATTGGCTGGCGGCCCTGCCGCCCTGTGTTGCTGCGAGTTTCCGATGGATCTGCTATGCTACATTCAACCGTGTTGGATGACCTGTCACGGTCAGTTATGGCGAATCGAACGAAATCGAGCAAGGGATCCTGGCGAGACGCTCTCCGAATGCCGGCAAGGTGAATCATAGATGCAACGGGCTCTAGCTTATTGTACGAACGTGCATGCCGGTGCCGATCTGGGGCAAACGGTCGAGAATCTGCGGCAGCATGCGCTGGCCGTCAAGCGGCGAGTCAGCCCCAATGCCCCGATGGGTATCGGATTATGGCTGGCCGCGTCGGCGGCGCGTGCCCTGCGAGACCCCAGGCGGCTGACGAGCCTGCGCACGTGGCTCGGAAAGCACGAGTTGCTTCCGTTTACGCTCAATGGGTTTCCGTTTGGAGATTTCCACCAGAAGCGTGTCAAATATGATGTCTATCAGCCAAACTGGTTTGACCAGCAGCGTCTGGTCTATACGCAAGATCTGATCCGGGCGTTGGACGGTTTGTTGCCGGAAGGTGTTGAGGGAAGTATTTCAACCCTTCCCATTTCCTGGGCCAAGCCTTTTCCAGCACCGGACCTGATGGAACGGGCCGCACGTTACCTGCGACAAATTGCGGTCGAGTTGGCCGAGTTGGAATCCAGGACGGGGCGATTGATTTACCTTTGTCTGGAGCCGGAACCCGGCTGTCTGCTTCAATCCAGCAAGGATGTCGTGCGGTTTTTTGGCCAGTTTCTCCTGCCGGGTGCTGAACGAGCGATCATTTTGCGCCATCTTCGCGTCTGCCATGACATCTGTCATGCTGCCGTGATGTTTGAGGATCAGGCGGATGCGATCGACCGGTTTCAGGCCGAGGGAATCCAAATCGGCAAAGTCCAGGTGTCGTCGGCAATCCGAATCGACGCGGCGCGACTGTCTGCGGCCGAGCGAGTTGCCGCAAAAGGCCAATTGCTTACGTTCGCCGAGGATCGGTATTTGCATCAGACAACCGTATTGCCTTCCGAAAACCAGACTTGGGAGTTCTTCGACGACCTGCCTGAAGCGCTGCGGCAGGCTGGCGACGACGGACTGGGGGATTCGCAATGGCGGGTCCATTTTCACGTGCCAATATTCCTGGATCGATTCGGCCTGCTCGGTACGACGCAAAAGCAGATCGACCTGTGTATCAACAGGTTGCGGCAGACCGATACGCGTCACTACGAAGTAGAGACCTATGCGTGGGGCGTTCTGCCCAAGTCCTTGCAAGTCCCGAAATTAGCTGATGGTATTGCACGAGAGATGCAATGGCTCGGTGATCGATTTGATATTTGTTGACTAACAGAACGAAGGCCGTGATCGTTTAGCCAGGTTGGGTAGTTGGACAGCGACACTTAGCCAGGAATGTCCTAGGAATGGTAACCCGAAGCGTAAGCGAGGGAACCTGTTGTGGGGCGGTCTCCTGACCGTACCACGCGTCGGGGGTTTTTAGGCATGGCACGCTGTTCGCTTCCCGGAATCGGCTGACGTGTTACCGAAGGAGAAGAAATGTCCATGAACGATTCTCGGAAAATTGAAGAAGGACAAGCTGGATTCTTGCGAGTGGCTCAGATTATCGTCGGTGCCCTCGCGTTTGGCGTTGTGGCATTCATGGTCGTCGCGTTTCTTGTTTCGGGCGGCCTGAAGCCACTGCGCACTGAGTTGACGATCAGCGTCTTGATGGCGATTATTTCCATTGCTTTGCTCGTCGCTCGCCTGATCGTACCGGCGTTAACAACTCGCAACGAATGCCAGAAAATCGGTCGAAGAACTAAGTCGTCGTCTCCACCTGGTTCGCCGGAAACGTCTGCCCATGATCAGGAAAAACTGCTGGGCGCTTATCTGAGCAGAACGATCGTGGCCGCTGCGATTCTTGAGGCGGCCGCCTTCCTGAATCTGGTCGCTTTCTTCATGGAAGGCCAAGTCTACTCGCTTCTGTTAGCCGGGTTCATGATTTTTTGTATTCTGGCCGGATTTCCGACTCGGGGACGCCTGGCCTCCTGGCTGGTGGACAAGACCCGCTTGCTTGATGAGATTCGAAGTTTGCCACGCTCGCAATGAGGAAAGGTGCCAAGCTTTGCCTCAAAACCCGGAGAAGCCGTGTTTCCGCACAGGGCTAAGCTCCTGCTGAGCCTCTTTAGCTCTTGTTAGATTGTTCGTTACTTACAATGCACTATCCTCGGTGATGCCTTTGTCTGTTCTTGCGGTTCATGCGATTCCTGATTCCACGTGTCTCGCCAGACGGCTGAACAGCTGACGTATTTGATGGTTGGTGTCTTGTGCGGAAATGCGAACGGCTATGTGATTCGACAACAGTGTTTTACCCACTTGAGCAGAAAGGGATGAGAATGAATGCAACACGAACGATCGCGATGGTTCTTGTAACGCTGGTCCTGACGGCCACGGCGTGGGCGGCCAAACGTCCACCCAATATTGTGTATATCATGGCCGATGACTTGGGATATGCCGAATTGGGCTGCTACGGCCAGACGAAG
>JAJSAJ010001082.1 GCA_024274855.1 Planctomycetota bacterium
CGGCCGTTAACTTGTGAAATCACTCGAAAAAGATTGGTGCCTTTCGTCGTTCTGGTACCGTCGACACTGGTCCACTCACTGGTCACCGTCACCGTAAACCGTTTGCAACTCTTGGCCAGATTCTCGAATCTCGCGGCAATCAAATCAAACTGTTTCTCGTCTTCATCCAACTTCAGTGATGGAGGAACCAACTGGCCCGCCGGTTTCACTCCCTGGGCAAATGACGCAACCGAACTCAGAAAAACAACGAACAGAGCATACAACCACTGACGCTTATTCATGGGGAGACTCCTTGAAGTACATGAAAATCCGTTTGTCTTGTTTGAACAGGCCGATTTTCCAATTCGGAAGACCTAGAAAGAAACAACCTGGCTTGCAATCGGCAACCGACTCAACGGGTTCCGCTGCAGGGGTGTCCGGTCCCGCATGCCAAATGGCACTCCGGCGACAAACAACTCGTTCAACTTGGCGATCGAGCGAGAAATGCCATCCACGTTGGGAACATTGCGCAGCTGGCTGCCGGTCACAGTCTGGCGCCACGCTAGTTTCAGCGCATCGAGCTGACGGTTGACTTGATTAAGGGTCGGTTGGATGCGCATCACGGAAGTACTCCAACTGACCTCCTGGCGCAACTGAGCCAATGCGTTGCGCAACGATCTGGCACTGGCCTGCAAAGACGGAATCTGAGGCGAGTAGGCCACCAATGGCGTGAATCCGGCAATGAACGCGTCAACCTGTCCGATCGCCTCGTCGATGACGCGAGTCGCATTCACCGATGCGGATGACGCAACAATGGGCTGTAATTCGTAGGGCAAATGGTGAAATGTGGGCGAGTTGAACAACACCGGGCAACCGGGATCGATAGACGGTCCACCTGACATGTTTAACAGTCGGCCAAGTCGCTGTAGTTGTTGCACGGTCGCATTCCAACTGAACGAAACGCTTCCAGCCGGATTCCCATAGCGAACACTGTTCGAGATCCCGCTGGCCAACGATCGCAATCGAGAAAAACTGCTTTTCATTTGAAGCAGCGAGCCGTTTTGACGAACGAGATTCTGAAAAGCAATCACCTGGGAATCAAAGAACCCGACATCGCGAGCCAAGCCATCGTAGTAGGCGTTGTGAATTCCAACGGTACGAATCGCATAGCTTGTCTGCTGGATTCCGCCAAGCAAGGCGGTCGTCGTCGTTAACAGCTGAGCTTGCAAATTCGGTACCAATCCAGCCGGTGGCGGTTCCGGCAACGGCAGCCCCGGGCCGGGAACCAAGCTGACCACACCAGTGAACTCGCGCCCGAACTTCGTCAAGTACCAGTTCGAATTGGGGGCCGCGTATTGCTTGCCCACCATTTCCGCCTGCAGGGCCGTCAACGCAAGTCGGACGCTGCTGACCGCACTTTGATACCCCGAAGATGCGGCAAATGCTCGCTGGAGCCCCTGGCTGACCGCCAGCAGATTTCGGCCCATCACGATGGCCTTCTGCCCGTCATAGGTGCCACCTAGTTCCGCCTGCAACGAACGACTCAGCTGATCGGCTGTCCCAACCAACCGGTCCACACTCGGCTGGCTGCCCACGCCACCGGACGGCGGATTCGGAATGGCCGGCTTCTGACGCAACTCGCGCGATGCGGAGACCATGAAATCATGAACGAATCGACTGCGGTCTCCGAGTACCTGATTGTAATAACGCATCCATTCAGACGATTCGCTGATCGAGGGCGAGCGACTCAGGACCTCCGCGAACAAACCAGATATGAATGAATTGGGGTTGCGTTGGTGACGATTGAAGAACTCGTCGGACGCTAGGAACGTCTCTTGCATTTGATCGGCGGGCAAGCCTTTCTGCAAACTCCACACCCATTGGGACAGCTCGGTTGCCGTCGGCTCCCGGTTCAAGTACTTCCGAAATGTGTTGCGAACGTAATCGGTCGTGTTGTACACCTGCCCCCATGCAGGCACAACAACACTCAGCCACAGAACAAAGCAAGCGAGGGGGATCTTGCCTCGATACATGGTGCTCCTCCTTGTTGTAACGAATACCAAAGATCGCTAACGGACTGACCTGCTCCAACTGTCGATGAGATGGGAAAAATAGAGATCGAGCGGAAGCTGGCAACCTGATCGAACCACCTATCAGCCCTCGACTCGTAACGTGGCCGCATGACAACGCCAGGGATCGCGAAACAGACGGAACAGCCCTCGTCCGCACGACTCACTGCATGCAACGGCCGCGGACAAATGCAGTCTCCCGCAGGCAACGCTGCAAGTCACCGGCAACCGAGAAGGCCTCCAATGGACGCGCTCTTGAAGACCCAAACGACCAGGGCCTCGAACCAATGCGAGTCACCAATCGGAACATGCTAGCTCGCTTTCATCGCGTCGCGGATTCTGACTCAAAATGATCGCGTTCCAGCCTATAAGCAAGCTAACAAACGACAAGTTGACCGCTATCAGACACGACGGCCTGCCTGACGTCAAGAACCCATGGGCTCATGGGGCCCGTTCATTTCAGACAACCCATAGGCCACACACAGCCTTGGCGGGCCCGAAACTACGTTGCCAAGACGTTCGGATATTGCCATCGATGGGGCAGGGGTGTACAAATGCTAGCACCGCCGTAACTTCCGACGGCCAAACGACTATTCCCTTTCTGTTTCCACCGAATGAAAACCTGAACGCCCCAGATGTGGAGCACTTGTCATGCGCCTGCTAACCGCTCTGTTCTATGCGGGCCTCGTACTCGCCGCCGTTGCGTTACTGTGGATCGCCAAAACCCTCTGGCCGCCGGAAATGGGAATCGACTTCGCCGGTGGTGTGCAGTTGGTTTACCAAGTAGCAAAAACGACCAGCCCGACCGAAGACGAAACGAACAATTCCTTGCAACCCACCGATTGGCCAAGTCTGATCAGTGCTGTGTCAGCACGCCTGAATCCCGCACGCACGAACGAAATTATTGTGCGCCCACATGGCCAGCAGCAGATCGAGATTGTGGTTCCGCAAACAAGTGCAAACCAGGCAAAACGGATCGAACAGGTCACTCGGTTGATCAGCGCGGCTGGCGTGCTGGAACTCCACATCGTGGCCAACAGAAACGATCCCCGCCACCAATCCGTGATCACTCAAGCCGAAGTGATGGCGAGAGACCCGGAAAAACGTCTTCAAGACGGGTCGTGAATGGCAACGGTGTTGCAGCGTATTGGGCACACGTGGAACGTAGGCCCGAGGTCGCTGGCCATCGCAAGGGGAAAGTCTTTCGAGTCCGATTTGACGGTGACGTAATTCGCGATGCCGGTACTGGAGAGTTGATTCAAGTGCCGACCACGCTCGACGCTACCGACAACCACACATTGGAACAATTCTTGACCGAGAAGGGAATCACG
>JAJSAJ010001083.1 GCA_024274855.1 Planctomycetota bacterium
ATATTGATGAGTAGGAGCGCATCTCTCGCGCCACCAGATCTTAACGTAAAAACCGCCGCTCCAATATCGCCTGCAAGCTGCGCCGTCCATCGACAATCAGGTGCACAAAAACATCGCGGCCAATAAGCTCATAGATAACTCGATACGGCTTTAAATGAACTTCTCGGTAGGACTTGATACCCAGCGATTTCAATTCAGGGAGAAAATGACCACGTTGCGGATTCTGTTCGAGATGCTCACAAACGCCCAAGAGCTTCTCCAGTACAAATTCGGCGCGCTCGATCGAATCATGTTTCGCAACGAATTCGATGATTTCAGCTAGGTCATCTTCGGCCTCTTGCACGATCCGCACACGGTACGTCGTCACGCCGTGGTCTTGGCCAGCGCGCTGCGCAGATCCTTAAGTGCACCCTTTAACGGTCGTGATCGTCCGTCCTCAATGCTGCGCTTTCCCTGTGCTAACAACTTGAGCAACGCCATCGTTTCCTGCGTCTGCTCATAGCTGGCAATATCCTGGACGACCGCCTTCGCCTCACCATTTTGAGTAATGATTATCGTCTCGCGGTTTTCGTTCACTTCCCGGACGACCTCCGCAGTATTGGACTTTAAGAAACTAATGGGCTTAATGGACTCGCTGGGTTTCACCGGACTCACTCCTAATGCGATTCGATATAGAGTACTATATTTAGTCTTTATTTCGTACTATATCTAAGCTGACAATCTTCTGAAAGCGATTAATATCTACTCTTCGTCAAGATTCTCCTGAAACATCTCAATCCAAGGACAGTCTTTGTGCACCTCGCAGGCCATGATAGTCGATTCCAGATCGCCACAAACGTCACAGGATGCGACACTATGCGTAATTCGATACGAGGTAGATCAATGCCACAGCTAGTCCTCGCGTGTTTGGCACTCATGCTGACAGCAGCGGCCGAACCTTCCGAACAGCCACTCGACATCGTCATCTACGGCGCAAGCGGAAAAGTTGGCTCGTACGTTGTGCAAGAGGCGCTGGATCGCGGCCACCGGGTCACGGCCGTGTCGCGGAGACCTGAGCAGATCGAAATACAGCATGAAAACCTGTCGGTCGTTAAAGGTGACCTCCTCGACAAGGCGAGTATCACCGAAATTGTGACGGGCAAGGATGTCGTGATCTTATCCGTGCGCGGTGTGATCGGCGATTCGGGCTCGCCGGAGAGCGCATTGCAGTTTATTGCCGCGGAGATGCTCGTCGACGCCGTGTTCCAGCAGGGAGACCGTGCGCCGCGGCTGCTCCACGTCGGCGGCTCAGGGGCGCTCGAGGTTGAGCCTGGCGTCCTGTACGCCGCGAAGCTGCCGAAAATCCTTATCCCCAGGAATCTTGAAGTGGAGATCCTGGGCCAGATACTGGCGCTCGAGTACTACCACAAGGTCGACGACGTCAAGTGGACCTACGTGACGCCGCCCAAGAACTTTACGAACGGGCCACGGACCGGCGTTTTCCGCATTGGGGGTAGCCGCGCGCTGCAGGACGACCGCGGCAGGACTCGCGTTTCACGTGCCGATTTCGCGGTGGCGCTTATTGATGAGGCAGAACAGGCCAGGCATGTGAGGGAGCAGATCTCGGTCGCTTATTGAGAGGCAATCCGCCGGTCCTCACGACCCCTGCCATAGCGAAATGCCGCGTCTTGCCCGATACTACGGCCATGCTGGGCATCAGACTAAACCGCTTATCAACAAGACATTTGCGTGGCGATATGTTCGGCGGAGCCACGGCCGCAATCATCGCGCTGCCGCTGGCGCTCGCATTTGGTGTGGCCTC
>JAJSAJ010001084.1 GCA_024274855.1 Planctomycetota bacterium
CCGAGCGGTGGCGGAAAGCGAATTCCAGTGGAGCCGTCTGATTATCGAGCTTGAGAAATGGTACTACATGCTCCTGGACGGCAAACAGGCTGTTTGATTTCCGAGAGTCGCCTGTTTCAATTGTCGGCAAATGCCATCCGGGAAGCGTGCCGCCATGGGGTTCATTTCATGGGAGCTGCCGACCGAATCAAGCGAAATGGCTGCCTTCGGTAACCAGTGCTTCGGTACGCATTTCCGAACCGGCACCCACCCCAGGCGATCCGGTAGCTCGTGGAGCATCCTCTGGCGACTCGATATGCGGACTGACCAGATCGGCGATCAGGACGACACCGACGGCGCTTAGAAACCCGGCGATCAGGCCGAGGGCCAAGATGATTGATTTGCGCGGAGCGATCGCCCGAAGTTCAAGAGAAGCGGGTTGCGCCACACTGATACTCGACATACGTTGTGCATCGAGTGCCTGGTCAACTCGGCCTCGCTCGACACTTGCCGCATAGGTTTCATAGTCCGCTTGCAAGACATCAACATCGCGTTGCATCCGCCGAATTTCCAGCTCATCCGAGTTGAACGAGGTCAATTCACGCCTCGCATCCACCAGCTGCGACTTCAGCTTATCGGCCTCGGCCTCGAACGATGCAATGTCCGTCTGCGCCTGAAGAACAGTCAGCTTGGTTTGCTCGTACAAGTGGCTCTTGGCTTTCGTGGTTTCTGTTCGAGTCGGCTTTTCCCGAGCCATAATGCGTATCGCTTCAGCCAACTGTAACTCAGCTTTCTTCATCAACGGATGATCTTTCGTGTACCGTGCCGCAGCCTCTTCCTTCATCAATTGAAGTCGATACAACTCATCGCGCATCAGATCGACACCAGGATCACTGCGCCCATCAACCAGGCTGGCCACCTCATCCTCGGGCAACTGGTCCAGTTGATTCTCCAGTTTCTGAAGTTTCGACCGAGCGACAACAAGGTTTCGCTCGGCCTTGGCCAACTCATCCTGCAGTTCATTCATCCGCAACACGAGTGCTTTTCGTTGCTGTTCTGGTGATGCGATCCCCGTAGTCGACATCAGGTCACGCAACTGGACCTCTTTTGCCTTCAGTTCACCGCTCAGTCGCTTCGTCTGATCTGAAAAGAACTTTAAGGACCCAGGGGCCCGAGTCAGCCGGATATGTTGCGCCACGAAAACATCAATCATCTTCGCAGCCACCGCCTGGCACCACACGGGTGAAGGGCCTTTGCAGACAACACGAATCACTGTCGATCGATGTGCCGGCTCGGCCGACACGCACTGTGACAGTTTCCGGATCGCATCGTCCCGCTGTTTCAAATAGGCTTCACTTGGACGTACGGGCGTCACACGATTGGCTGCGGAAACAGACTTATCGGCAGATTCACTATTCGTCAGCTCGCTCTCCGCACCCAACACATCAGAACGGTTCTGGAGGTCGCGATTCGCCAAATCGACCGGACCGGTCGGTGGGGACAACGCGGTAATAGTTGACGGTTTGAGAATAGCAGTGGGACCGAGCGCATCCACGACTTGCTCGGTAATGATCCGGCTGTCGAGTACTTCGACCAGGGAATTGATTTCACTCTCGCGCGATGACGGAAGAGCGACAATTGGCTTCTGGCCGGGAATCGCCGTGCTGTCGAGAGTCGCGTTTTCGCGTCCCAAACGGACAAACAACACGCCTTCCGATCGATACGTCTTGGGCAAAAAGAACGCTGCCAGAACAGAAAGGCCAACGACACAAAGAAAGGCGAAAATGGCCTTGAATTTGTGCCGATAGAATGTATTCAAGTAACCTAGCGACGTGGAAAGTAGGTTCGATCTGTCCATCATGGTTCCAGTTTTTCTTGGAAGACTCTCGTGCCGAACAATGCAGGTACTCAGCAGCGAAGGCCGGTAACCTGGGCTCTCAGCCTCTTGCTCACTGCCGCACCGCGAACACAGTTCATTGGCAACCATGCCGGACATGCAAATCGCATTGCGCGACGTCTCTTACCGCCGCCATTTCGCGAGTCGTAACTGTTCAGCCAAATGGCACGTGTTAGCCAAATGGCACATACTCGATTCAGCGGGAGGGCGAGGCTCCTGCCGAGCCGTTCGAGCCAACAACACAAGAGGCTCAGCAGGAGCTTCGCCCTCCCGAAGAGACTGCTTCTCCGGGTTCTGAGACAAATCCCAGAACCGTGCCAAAGCGGCACAGCCGCGCGGCGCCACCCTGGGTAGTTGAGAAAACGAACCTGATTACATCGAAGACGTTACACAAATCGCAGCGGCAATCCGCCAAAGTGTTACCACAATTCAAAGGTCCCTTGCTCAGCTTCTGCCGCCGATCGTGGCTGGAGACTAGGTAAAAAAAGAACTTCACCCGGCCATCGGCAGAGAAAACAAATTGGCTCACGGCCCCCCGCTTGGGCCGCAAAGGGATTGCTTTGCACCTGTTTGACTCACCTGCTGCCCAGGAGTGCGTTCACAACGGCTCAACCCCCGAAGAACGCCACTGGACAATCATAACGGCCGACAATTCTCGGGTTTCCGGCCCAAAACCCAGCTAACTGACCGGGGAACACTTGCCTACCGCCAAGTTTGAGTATATTATCGGACATCGTAGGAGTCAACGATTGCCTCCTCTTTCCCCTTTTGGCGGTGCGAGTCAACTGGACGATTGGCCGGCGGAAAGAGACGTTGGAATTACAATCCGACAGCACAATGATCTTCTGAGTCAGTCCGGCGCGTCCCACAAGGATGCCGAACGATCGGGAAACACCGGTTGTAATGACAGGCTTTCGTGCTGCACATGCACTCGTGTTCGTGGTGCATACGTTTTCGTCTCGCCGCCTCAGCTCACGGGATGAAACTCGGCACGGTTGGCAACCATGATCGTGGTGGTACCGAGCACGAAGATGCGTGTTTTTGCGCGAGCCGGCGTGAGGTGCTTTGGGAACTCATGAATTAACAGCGAGGATTCACAACAAGTTTAATCATGGGGCACTTCTTCTAACAAACAGGATTACAGAGAGATGGGAATCGCCCTCAGCTCGACGCTTCGAGCCTTGGGATTCAGACACTGCAAACGACTTCAGCAACTCCCCTCCGTTGAACAGTTTCGCCGAATGCTTGAATGCGAGCGTGCGCGAAGTGATCGGACTGGGGATGAATTCTCGTTGCTCGTGTTTGGATTGCGCAATTCGAGCAGTGGGCGTGAAACGTTCCCGCAGCTGGTTGACTTGTTCGAGCAACGTCTGCGCATCACCGACCAACCAGGATGGCTTGATAATCATCACCTTGGAATCATTCTGCCATTCACACCCGGTTGGGGAGCATGGACGCTAGCCGACGCGTTGTGCAAGAATCTTGCGGATGAGTTGCCTCCTCCCGAGTGCAAGGTCTACGTATATCCTTCTCATTGGACCTCCAATGAGGATGACAGCGCAGAGGACCAGAACGAGCAGGGCAATGACCAGGACACGGTTACCCCGTCTTCCGCGTCCGAGGAAGACCTCCATGCACCTGAACCGATGCAGCCGTTGTTCGCCAGACCGATGCCAAGGTGGAAACGTGCGTTGGATGTGCTTGGTGCCGGAATTGGCTTAACCCTGCTTGCACCGGTGTTTTTGATCATCGCGGCCGCGATCTGGGTCAATTCTCGGGGCTCGGTATTCTTCACTCAGATGC
>JAJSAJ010000130.1 GCA_024274855.1 Planctomycetota bacterium
ACGGAAGGGACTGAACACGAAGTGGCAATCGACATCCGATCCCTGCGATCGGAAACCAAAGCGATCACACTCGATACGGGGTTCGGGAATACGGGGTCTTGCCACAGTGCGATTACGTTCATCGATGGTGAAAAGGGCTACCTTCGTTACCGAGGGTATCCGATTGAAGAGTTGGCCGAACGTTCGACGTTTGTGGAAGTCGCGTATTTGCTAATTTTCGGTGAACTCCCGACAGCGGACGAGCTGGCGGAGTTCCGCGAGTTGATGGTGGCAAACGAGTACATCCACCAGGGGATGATGCACCATTTCGAGGGGTTTCCTGACACGGCTCCGCCGATGGCGATTTTGTCGGCCATGATCAACGCATGCGGTTGCTACCAGCCGGCACTGTTGGAAATGGATGCTTCACTGGAAGCCGACCAGCTAAAGAAGCCGGCAGCCCGATTGATGAGTAAAGTGCGCACAATCGTTGCCGCTGCTTACAAGACATCGGAAGGCCAGGCGCCTATCTATCCGCGTCCTGATTTGAGTTATGTAGAGAACTTTCTGCACATGATGTTCAGCCGACCGAACCGCCCCTACGAACCGACGCCGGAAGTCGTTCGGGCGCTTGACCAAATGCTGATTTTGCATGCCGACCACGAGCAAAACTGTTCGACGTCGACAGTGCGCATGGTCGGGTCGAGTCAGGCGAACTTGTACGCATCTGTTTCGGCTGGTGTTTGTGCGTTGTGGGGACCGCTGCACGGCGGTGCAAACCAACGCGTAATACAGATGCTTACGGAGATCCACAGCAGCCAGGAGACAGTCGACTCGTATATTGCCAAAGTCAAAGACAAGTCGCACAATACGCGGCTGATGGGCTTTGGGCACCGTGTCTACAAAGCATTTGATCCACGAGCCCGCATCATCAAGGAATCGTGCGACAAGGTCCTCGAGCAACACGGCACGCACGATCCGTTGCTTGATATCGCCCGGCAATTGGAAGAACGCGCGTTGAATGACGAGTACTTTATCGAACGCCATCTCTATCCGAACGTCGATTTCTACAGCGGTATCTTGCTGCGAGCGATCGGGGTTCCTGTCAACATGTTCACGGTAATGTTCGCCATCGGCCGCATGCCGGGTTGGATCGCACAGTGGCGTGAAGTCCAGATGGATCCGGACGGTCACATTTATCGGCCACGGCAACAATACGTCGGGAAAACCACGCGGTCCTATGTCCCAATGGACAAACGTGGCTGAACCCGATGCGAGCAGCGTCCTATCAGGCTTCGTCCCAAACTCCCGAAGAAACAGGGTTTCTGGGAGGGCGAAGCTCCTGCTGAGCCTTTTGTTTCGTTGGCCAGAACGGCTCGGCAGGAGCCTCGCCCTCCCGTTTTCGGCCAATGCCGATCACTTGGCATCAGCGGCGTTTGGGGCTACATCTATTACGCCTTGTGAACAGCCGCTCTATTTTTGTCCCAGGCCTTTGCCTTTTCGTGCCAGTTTCAAAATCCATTTCCCGTAGATGAAGATCCCGATCGCCGAGATCACGCCAACAACTCCCATGATGTACCAGACGATCTCGACATGATGCGTTTGATAGAGAATGTCGGTCAAGACCTTGGGAGACTCCTTCGTCATCGACGTCAGCCAGTTGAAGGCTTCGCCTTGCGGGATCTTATCGATCAGTTGCGA
>JAJSAJ010001085.1 GCA_024274855.1 Planctomycetota bacterium
CTTGGGTATCATCATCAGTATTCTGCCATGGCTTATTGCCATGGTCGTATTGATTGCCATGTCGGCCTTTTTTTCCGGGAGTGAAGCTGCGCTGTTTTATCTTCGTTGGGAGGACCGGCGCGCACTTGGCTTGGGGGGGCCTGCACAACGGGCGGCCCACGTATTGCTGAAGGATCCCGAGCGTCTATTGTCAGCCGTCTTGTTATGGAATCTGGCAATCAACATGACGTATTTCGCGATCTCGTCGATCGTCGGCTTGCGATTTGAAAGAGAGTCGGGCAGTTCGCATGCTGTGCTGTTTTCGGTCAGTTCCTTGCTGGCTCTTATTTTCTTTAGTGAAATGTTGCCGAAGAGCGTTGCCGTGTTAAGCGCTCGGCGCGTTGCCGGCCTTGTCGGAATCCCCCTCGCTGTTGCCGTCCGCGTGCTCGATCCGATCATGCCCACATTGCGTCTGGTCAGCCTGTTGTCGCGCCGTTTGATTTGGCCCGGATTCCGTTCGGAGCCCTACCTGGACGTTTCCGATCTAGAACGTGCAATCGAACTGTCGACCGAAGATGCGAACTTGATCGACCAGGAACAGGCGGCCTTGCGAAACATCGTAATGCTGTCGGACATCCGTGTGGACGAGTGGATGCGGCCGCGAACACAATTCGTGACTTTTCGCCCACCGGTCTCCCTGTCCGACCTGGACGGAAAAATAACGCCAAGTGGATACCTTTTGGTCTCTGAAAAGGACCGTGAGGAGGTGGCAGGGGCAATCAACCTGAACCGGGCGGTCGACATCCCAAATCACCATCTTGAGGAAATCGCCACACCGGTTCTTTTCGTTCCTTGGTGTGCGACCGTGGCCGATGCGTTGCAGGAGATGCAACACCATCACCGTGAAGTGACGGCAGTCGTTAACGAGCTTGGCGAAACGATCGGTATCCTGACATTTGCCGACATTCTCGATACCGTGTTTCACGAGAACCCAAGCCGTAGTGATCGGCTTCTGGACCGTGAACCAATTCAATCGGTTCGTGATGGTGTATGGCGTGTCCACGGAATGACGAGTCTCCGACGTTTGCGACGCAGTTTTCACGTCAACGTTCCTCATTCGCAAAACGTCACCGTGGCGGGGATCATTCAGGAGTTGCTTCAGCGTTTGGCCGAGTCGGGTGACGAAGTCGATTGGGGGCCGTTCCATTTTCGCGTGCTCCAGGCGCCACGCATAGGTCAGATGATAGTTGAACTGACCCGTCGCCCACCGGAGGACGCGTCATGATGTTCTGGAGTGTTCTTCTCTTGTTAGGGGCCGGCCTGTTTCTGAGCGCGTTTTTCAGCGGTAGTGAGACCGGGTTTTACCGAGTGACGCGAGTGCGTCTGCTGTTGAATGGGTTGGGCGGTGATTTTGTCTCGCGCGGGCTGTTGCGTTTGACAAATAATCCCGCGTTGTTTGTCGCGACCACACTGATCGGGAATAATCTTGCAAACTACATCGTGTCACTCGGAATCGTGCTCGGCGTCGGCATGTTGTTTCGAGATGCCCATTTGGCCGAGTTGATTGCGCCAGTGGCGCTCTCGCCACTTATCTTTGTCTACTGCGAACTGCTGCCAAAACAGTTGTTCTACGGTGCGCCCAATCGATTGCTGCGTCTTGGCGGTCCAATTCTGCTTGCCTGCACGGTCCTATTCGCCCCGCTGGCGGCCTTTCTCTGGCTGCTTGGACGCCTCTTGGAAACCTTCCTCGGCCAGACGCCATTACGAATCCGACTGACGTTGGCACGCAAGGAACTTCAGCAAGTCTTGCGCGAGGGCCAGGAGGCGGGTGTGCTCCAGGCGACACAGCATGACCTGGCACAGAGGATCTTTACAAACGCGACACAAAATGTGCTTCGTTTCAGCACACCGATCAGCCGAGTTGCAGCAGTCCCTTTGGGATCTGATACGGCCACGGCTTTGCGGCTGGCACATCGCCAGCAGACTTCCATCATTCCGATTCGAGCGCCGAACGAAAAACAATTGGTTGGCTATGTGCTGGCCATCGACCTGCGGCTGGCATCAAGTAAGACGGTCGACGTGGTCCGTCCTCTGGCGCACATATCCCAAGACGAGTCCCCTGTCAGTGCGTTGATTCTTATGCAATCGAAGAAAGCCGATCTGGCTTGCGTTGAAGGCCCTAACGGCGAGCCAATCGCGCTGCTCTATGCCGATCGATTGACCGATCCGCTGTTCGGTCCCGCATGATGGACAAAATGCGCCGAATAACGGTCGTGCAAACGTTGGGCGTAGTCGTTCACGGGGTTTTCGTCTGCCAGCGCGTTAGCACCGGAGCGTTCCCCGATTTATCATTAGTCATTTGACATTACTCATTTATCATCGAGAGAGGCAGCGCTGCGGGGTCATACTCTTTCCACTGAAAAATGATAAATGATGGCCTTGATCGCAATCCGGTCCAGCAGCAGGCAAACAGGTCCCGGCTGCAGTTCCAAACCTCTTGTAGCGTCCGGGATTACGCCATGTCCCGCTCGGCAAGCGGGACCTACCTGGACCACCTTACGATCAATGCCATAAGTGATAAATGATAAGTGATAAATGGAAAATGAAAAATGCCCCCCACGCACTCTCGCCGTGAACGGTTACCGCTGGGCAAACGGACCTGGCCCGGCTTGGGTTGCCGGCGGTGGGCGTTAGGATATTTTGGCGTATCCCAGGTCGTGAATCACGTTCAGCATTTCTTCATACGTGATGAAACGCCGGCGATGATGCAACTTGTAGCCGTCGATGGCCAAGGCAAGCTCTCTGGCTTCAGGGTACAGCTCTTCATAGCTGTTTGCGAACTGACGCCGCTCAACGCCTGGAGTTGGATCGATCGCATATTGGCTACGGCGGTCAACAAATGGCTTGCTGGCGGGTGTCTTGACTTGTGGCATGACGCACCTTTTTTGGACTATTGGGGTGGAGGGGCGAAAGAGCGCACAGTGCGATCGTGTGAAAAAGAAGCCAGTAAAACCTAGATCTCAATCAGTCGGCCGTCAAACGCCCTGTCGACCTGGCGAGCGAAATATCGCTTGAAAAACCGCCAAGGCAGTCGATTGGGCACGCGAGGAAAGCAAGTCCGATTGTCCGGTCTGTCACGATCCGTTTGGTTCTGACGTGTTGCCGTACGGGGTGAGCCGTTGATGGCCGTGAACTTGTCGGCGCTCGAGGAAGCGAGAGATTTTCGGGCCCCTATGTAGTCCCTGTTTGAACTATCATGGTACGAGACTGGCCATTTGCCGATTGCGTTGGAGCTGCTGGCTGAGTTGGCGAGCGGCAACGTGCTGCGGGCGCAGCTCCAAGGCACGACGCAGACAGAGCCCCGCATTGGTTCCATCGCCTGCCAAATAGTGTGCTTCGGCCAAATTGAAATAGACATCCGCCGTCTTCATGCCGTGCGCCTCAGCTTGGGCCAGACACGAAATAGCTGGTTCGTAACGCCGCAGTTGCTTGTAGGCCAAGCCCTCCAGATACAGGACATCGGTTGGAACATGGGCAGATGGGTAGCTTTGAGCCAACGTTAGAAGCGTCGACAACGCGCGTTGAGGCCGACCATGTTCAAAATAGACCCGCGAAACGGCCATTTGAACCTCCGGATACGTCTCACGAATGGACAACGCGGCATGGTAATCAGCTAATGCCTCGTGCCATTTCGCCTGGCGGACAAGAACATCCCCTCTTAAACGATACGCATCGGCCAGTTGATGTCCGGAGTCGATCGTTTGGTTCGCAATCCGCAGCGCATGGGGTAAATCGTCGTTGCCCAAGTACATCCGGCCAAGATGGACCAGCAGCTCGGGATCTCCGCCCGAGAGCCGTGCAGCCTGCTGCATGTGCTCAATGGCCTCGGCTTTGGCGCCACGATGCCAAAGTGCTTCCGCATAGCGCCACCGGACACGCTCGTCGGCCGGACAGACATCGACCGCCTTGGCAAACAGCTGTTCCGCCTGCTCCCATTGCTGAGCTTGTACCGCATCAAGACCACGGAGCGCAATCTGGCGGGCTGAGACGACATCATTGGCGTTTTGACGTCGTGATAGCCCCGAACACCCCAAAGGGATCGATGCCACGATCAGCACGCATCCGAGCCCGCAGAGCGACCGGCTGAAGGCGATTCGCCCATCACGGCGTTCAGACGCACAATGAGAAACCAGCTCGATCACCAGGCATCCTGCCGTTGGGGGAGAGGCGAATACGACACCAACTTCCATGTCCATGGACGATTCCTATGAGATCGGCTCGCGTGACGAGTGAACCCCAGTACTTCTTGGAGAAACCCAGTCCCCAGAACGACGCGGCAGCGTATCAAATGCCGCAAAGCAGATCAAGAAAGGAATCCCCCCCTTTCAAGGCACCCGTGGCCAGAATGGAGCAACTGCCTATCTTGACAAGCAGTGGTCAAGTCGTTCTGTTCTTAGGGGTTTACGCTCGCGGATACGGCCGTGTCTGAGCGACAGGATGGGATTCGGGTTTTATTCGGAGACGAATGGCCGCGTTTGGCTGTGGCGGAGCGTGTTTCGGGCGACCATCCTGCGGGGGCTTTTCGGTTGAATTGTCGGCCTTTTCTGGCGTTTGAAGGCATGGACCTCCAAGTATGACGAGTGGGAACGCGTCGTCGCGTCACCCGAACGCGGTGTGCCGTCGCGATTGAGGCAAGTCATTCCGAGTGGATTCTGGTTAGCACACGTCCGCTGAGGCGGCGCGTGCGAATGCAACAGGGACGCGACCAGTGAAAAAGCAGGGCTTGATCTTTCAGCTGATCATCGCGGGCGTCATGGTTGTTGCCGTTTTTGGAGTGCTCTGGGGTGCTGCCAGCTTCTATTTTCTGGTGCAACGCAATAAAGCGGCACGCGTGCGCACGCTGGCCGACAAGATCCGAATGGACGTTCAAGAGGCGCGTCGGCACCAGAACACCGCATTGACTCGGGAACGCTTTTCCCCCTCTTTTTACCGTCAGCCAGAGGATGGGCAGCAGGCGGCGGAAACCACCGCATTGGTACGCCTTAAAGCGGTGATAGAACGTCTGCGGCGGGAAACCAGGGAGTTGGCCGGTCTCGCGGGAAACGCGAAAGGCACGCTGGAGCAATTCGCCGAAAACATTGACGCATATGAAACAGCTTTTCTAGGCGTTGTCGACGCCTATCGCCAGCGCGGCATTCGCGAATGGGGCTTGGTGGGCAAGTGCCGCAAAGCGATACAGCCGGTAGTGACCTACGCCCAGCAGACGGACAACTCGGCCCTGCAACTCGGGCTTTCCGATCTCCGACGTTGCGAATCCGAGTATCTTTGGCGAGGGCAAGACTATCAGAAGGGCGTCCCCAAAGCGGTCGCCGCGTTGCGCAAGATTGTTGCTTCGGATACGGAGCATGCGAAGGAGATGTTGGGACACCTTGATGACTATGAGCGTGCGTTTGCACAGTGTGTGAAGCTGGATACGCGAATAGGATATGGTCCCAACGAAGGTCTCCGAGACGAGATTCGGATCGGGGCGTTGGAGATCGAAAACCAAGCCATGATGCTGGCCAATCAGGCGGCCTTGTCTGAGCAGCATGCTCAGTTCGAGCTGATGGGGGCCAACATCGTGATTCTCTTGTTGGGAGCCATCTTGGCAGCGATTGTGTTTTTGCGAATTGCACGTTCCATTGTCGGGCCACTTCGAGAGTTGCAAGATGGGGCGGTGCGATTGGGACATGGCGAGTTGGGGACCCGAGTTCGCGTGCATGCTCGCAATGAACTGGGGGACTTGGCCGATGCGCTGAATCAAATGGCCGAACGTCTGCAAATCAGTTTGGAAAACGAACACGCCATCGCTCGCGAGCATCGAGATGCGATTCAAGCCTTGCGGGACTCGGAAATACAGTTTCGTTCCGTCGTCGAGAATCTGCCGCTATGCCTTCTGCAAAAAGATCTCGATTTGACGCTCACCTTTGCCAACAAAACCTACTGCGAGTCGATGAAATCGCCTTTGGAGGACTTGTTGGGCAAAACCGATTTTGATCTTTTTCCAAAAGAGCTGGCCGAGAAGTATCGGGCCGATGATCGTTCCGTGATGGAAAACGGGCAGACACGGGACTATGTTGAAGAAAACCAGATGGCAGACGGCGTGACACGGCATGTGCACGTGTTCAAATCACCGATTCGCGATGCGGACAATCGAACCATCGGTGTCCAGATTATGTTCTGGGATGTCTCGGCTCGCGTGATGGCCGAACATGCATTGCTCGAAGCAAAAGAAGCGGCCGAAGCGGCCAACCGAGCCAAGAGTGATTTCCTGGCCAATATGAGCCACGAGATTCGCACTCCAATGAACGCCATCATCGGTATGACCGAACTTGTGCTCGACACCGAGCTGACAGACTCGCAAAGTGACTATTTGAAGATGGTTCGGGACTCGGGCGAATCACTGCTGGCCGTGATCAACGATGTACTCGATTTTTCAAAGATCGAAGCGGGCAAACTGGATCTCGAAGAATCTCTGTTCGATGTTCGGGACTCGATCGGAGATACGATGCGGTCACTTGCATTTCGAGCTCACTCCAAGAATCTGGAGTTAGCTTACTACGTCCATCCTGAAGTCCCCAATCAGATTGTGGGAGACGTGAACAGGCTGAGGCAAGTGACCGTGAACCTGGTAGGTAATGCTATTAAGTTCACCGAAGCGGGTGAGGTGGTCTTGCGAGTTGACGTCGATCAACGAACCGATGGCCACGTGGTCTTGCATTTTGCAGTATCCGATACGGGAATAGGAATCCACAAGGAAAAACTTGCTAAGATTTTTAGAGCCTTCGAGCAAGCGGACAGTTCGACAACTCGAAGATATGGCGGCACCGGATTGGGGCTTGCTATCGTATCGCGCCTGGTCAAGATGATGGATGGCTCGATTTGGGTCGAAAGCAACGAAGGCCAAGGCAGCACGTTTCATTTCACCGCGTCCTTTGCAGTCGGAGAAGAGTTGTCGGAAAAGGCAAAGCTGGATCCGGTAGTCGTGCGAGGCACACAGGCGTTAATTGTTGACGACAACACGACGAACCGCCTGATCCTTCAAGAGATGCTCCAAAACCTTGGGATGGTGCCCTCGGCTGTTGCCAGCGCCACGGACGCACTTCACAAATTGCAGGAGGCTGCCGACAACAGGTCGCCCTTCCCGCTGTTGCTGACCGATGCCAATATGCCAGACGTTGACGGTTTTACGCTGATCGAGCAGGTCAAACAGGATGCGAGGTTGCGGGAAATCGTCATCGTTATGCTGACCTCCGGCGAACGTCCCGAAGATGTGTTGCGTTGCAAAGACCTTGGAGTTGCCGCGTATCTGCTCAAACCCCTGAAGCAATCCGAGCTGTTTGACGCAATCGTTGCCGGACTGGGTGTCTCCGCCACCGAAGGAGAACCGAGTGACAAGCAGTCGGTCGACCCGGCCGCCTGCACGCAACGCCCACTTCGGATCCTGTTGGCCGAGGATAGTCTTGTTAACCAGAAACTAGCTGTTGGACTGTTGAACAAGGCTGGGCACACCGTTGTTGTTGCCAGCGACGGTCGACAAGCCGTGGCACGTTGGGCAGCCGAAGCATTCGACGTGATTCTGATGGACGTTCAAATGCCCGAAATGGATGGGTTCGAGGCAACGGCCATGATTCGCGAGCAAGAGAGGCAGACGGAGAATCATATCCCAATCATCGCAATGACCGCCCATGCAATGAAGGGTGACCGCGAACGCTGTCTGAAATCGGGTATGGACCAGTACGTGGCCAAACCGATTCGGGCGAAAGAGTTGTTCCAGGCAATCGAGATGTTGGCCAACCCCACATCGGACCGGCAGCGAGCTGATCCGGATGCTCCGGACGCATGAATGTGCTTAGGATTCGCCAATCAATAACTGTCGCACTTTTCCGCGTAGAGACCCCCATGGGCTCGTCCCATGGGTGAATCAGACTCGCAGCTAAGGAGAATCGCCGCACGAACGCCCCCCAGTAAACGCGACAACAATTGATCTGCCGGTCCTTACCACTTCGGTCGTGGCCTTGCCGCTCTGGAGTTTTGGTTCGTGGGATGCGCGCATCTTGTCCGACAGACCTCCAGGTCCGTCGAATGAACGGACGTGGGTGTCCGTTCGACAATACGGGGCGTGGCTTCCGTACTTGGGGTGCGGGCGAAGCCTCGCTAGACAGTTAGCAATCAAGTCTTGCGCAAAATGGTAACAACATTTTCTTGCACTTCGTAATGGTTCCGGCTCGTCCGGGTTAGGAGATTGGGCAAACAGAATGGTCGCCATGTTTGATCGTGATGGGATTCAATTTCAGTACCCCGAGAATTGGCGGTTGACCGACGAAGCGGATGCGTCCGGCTTTTGCGTTTCGGTGCAGAGTCCCGAGAGCGGGTTCTGGATGCTCCAGGTCTTCCAGACGGACCAGTCACCGGAGCAATTAATTGCGGAGGCGTTGCAATCGATACGTCAGGAATACGATTCGGTTGATGCCGTGTTAGTTCGGCAATGGATCGGACAGACCGAGACGGTCGGCTATGACATGACTTTTTATTGTCTTGATTTCGTCGTCAGTGCTCGCGTACGGAGCTTTGTTGTCAGCGGCAGGGCGTGCGTGACGCTTTGCCAAGCCGAGGATAGCGAGTTCCAACGGAACTCGCCCGTCTTCCTTGCGATGACCACCAGTCTGATCGACCGGTTGCAATCGTCTTCGCGTCAATTGTAATCTTTACGCGCCAAGCCAAAACTCGCGTTGCGACCAGTAAAGGCTCCGGCACAATTTACGCGGGAAATCCTGTAGTTTTGTCAAGATTTAGCTGTTTGCTGCCGAAGTGGCACGCTTTGTGCGTTAGATTCTGGCGAGGCGACTGCTGGAAAAGGACCCAGACAGCTCGGCATGTTTGCCGGGCTGAAGGTCTAGTTTATCGCTTCATACGGAGGAGCTGACCGAGCACCGGCAGAAATGGGAGAGAAAAAAAAGGCATTTCGCCGAATGGCAAGGTAGCTTTTAGCAGGGAAATGGAACGCCCGAAGTTCAAGACATGGATGCACCGTGACTCTTAGCAACCAGTCGCCCGGGTATGGCGGCAACAACCTCCCTGAGTGGGAAACGCATCGTTTCACGGTTCAAGGGCCCGATTGGAATCCCGCAGCCAATCGGGCCCTTTTTCTTTGGGCACTCTGCCATCGGCCATTTGTTAATCCCGGCGGTCGTTTCGAACTCGCGCCACTGCGATCGGCTGAGCAAATACCCTGTTGGCTATTCTCATTTCAGTACTCGCTTAGTCGTCTTGTTGGTACCATCGCGCTGTTCTTAGGACCGGCGGATCAATGGTTGTCGCGTTTACTGGGGGGCGTTCGTGCGGCGATCCTCCTTAGCTGCGAGACTGATTCACCCATGGGGCGAGCCCATGGGGGTCTGTACGCGGACGGGTCCGGTTTGGTGGGCGCGGTTGGAATGCGCATCCCGCACACGGTTTCTTGATAGAGACGGTCAAAATGCCCTGGTTTTCTGCCATAAGCACGCCAAGGGGTGCTGGCGCAACGTGCGCCGATCTTGTATAGTCAGTGACGCAGCGGGTGGCACAAGTCCACCTTGCACTTCTGGTTTACGGCGGAGCCCATGGCCAGCCTATCGGCCGGCCAAGTCCGCGCCAGCCGGCCCCCACGGAGGCTGGCACATTTTGACGGAGAAAACACATGGGTACAACCAACACTTCATGTATGCTCCAAGTGGGTGAGACAGCGGGTCTGGTTTGGCATCTATTGGATCAGAAGGGCGAGATGTCACTGGCAAAACTAGCCAAGGAAATCAAAGCGCCACGTGATCTCATCATGCAGGGTGTCGGCTGGCTGGCACGTGAGGGCAAGATCGACATTACGGAAAAGGGACGCCGCAAGATCATTGCATTGCGATGACCCGGCCGCGGTACCGATGGAAGATTCGCCGACGGTTTCCATCGTTGACCGTCGCCTGCGAGACTGGTTGTTAAGTTGTTGCGGAGCCTTTTTAGCGCGCGGTATCTTCGTAAAGCGGCAAGTGGCGATAGTGGATTTCCAACGACAGCAAGTTCATCGTGGTGACATATAGTCGCCCTGCGTGTGCCGCCCATCGATCCGGTACGGGAAGATTTGGATCCCAACTGCCGGCAAGCTGTCCTTCGCGGATTTGGGTATCGACCAGCAGCGGATGCAAATGGTTATTCCACTGTTTCCAATAGTCGCCCCCCATGTGAAACATGACTTGCGTGGCATAGTACCAGTAGTAGGTATCCCGTTGTGGGTTGGCCAAGCTACCAATGCTGGGCGGCGTTTCGAGCAGATATCGGGCTCCGTTGGCCAGGTTTGGGTTATCGCGTCTCCAGCCCAGATACAGCCTCATAAGTAGGCCGACGCTGGTCATCGTCTTGGTTGGTTTGCGGCCTCGCCCTTGTGTTTCCGTGTTCGGTGCGTATGGATTATAACGAAACAGGAACGGCTTTTGATCCGAAACCTTGGCGTGAGCGAGCCATTGGCGGATCCCGTTGTAAGCTTTCGGCTTAACGTCGAGATTTGCTAGCTCCCCACTCTTAAGGGCCATCATCATCCAGCCGGTCACGGACGTATCCGAGCTAATCCCTGGTCTATACCGCCATCCACCTCGATCCGTATTTTGAGTCTCAACGATGAAGTCGAGCGCCATCTGGGCTGGTTCGCGAATCGATTCGTCCTGAGTCATACCATACGCCTCGGTAAGCGCGAGTGTTGCGATGCCATGGCTGTAGAGCCGGACAACTCGATTCGATGTGTCGTCCATCGAGGCGAACAGGTCGCCATTGAGTTGCTGGCTTCGGAGCAGATATTGGATTCCCCGGTTCACGACATCCGCGTATCGAAAATCTCGATGGTGATAACCGGCCCCTTGAAACGCGAGCAATGCCAAGCCGGTCGCGGCCGTGTCACTGGCCATTTGCGGCAATCCGTCTTCGGCGGCAAAGTCGGCCAGTTTCCAACTTCCATCGGGTGCTTGATCGCGGCTAAGAAAGACCAGGCCCAATTCGATCGCCTCTTCCGTTTGGGGCCCCGGCCCGTTTTCCGCACCTCCTTTTCCTCGCCCCAACCCTTTTTCGACCCGACGCCGGAACGGCTCGGCTGCGACCGCACTCGCTGCATTGAAATCGGGAATCCCACCCACATGCCGGCGTGCGAATCGAGCGGCATCCAATTGCACCAATGTGCTTCGCTTGCGCGCATGGCGTTGTGGAATGCCAACATTGATATCGACTTTGGCTCCGATTCCCCCGGGGCCTTCAACGGCCTGAAGGTCGACTGGCAGCGCCATGCCGGTGGTGCGACGTACGGACGCCATGTCGACTCGTCCCAACAGGGTCTCCAGACCGGGCTTGGTGGCCGACGGACCGCTTGTCGAATTGACATCGTTGGTAGCCGACGCCAATAAACGGCCCGGTAAACTCTCGACGGAAACTGAACGTTTTTCAGGGCTGGACGAGGTTTGGGTAGAGGGCAATTCGGGACCTGTTTGGCTGGCAAGTGCTCGCCCCATACTCGTTCGAATCGTTTCCGATACATGGGTGCCCGTTTTCTCGTCAATTCCAGCGGTTACCCGGCCGATTCGATCACGCGTTCGGGGCAGGTTCAGTCCGGTTACGAAACGGGTTCGCGAGTCCCCCTGACTGTTAGCCATGACCGCATCCGGCTGACCACTTGAGCGAGGCTTGCCGGCAAGTTGGGCGAGTTCGGCTTGCAAGTCAGCACGAATTGGCGGCCCATGGGCTGGCCGATTGGGCTCACGCGTTCCACCGCCTGGCAGCGGCAAGCCCGGGACACCCTGCACCACTTCCGCGCGTGTTGGGCGGTCCCCAGCTTCCAGCTTCACATGGTCCGCGATTTCAGCCGACGGGGTTCCGAGTTTGGATGCGTCCCGCAATGCACCGGCAACGGTCTCCGAGGCTCGCTGGCGGTCGAGCGCCAGTTGCGCATCGATTTCTCCAGCCGGATCTTTTGCCGCTGTTTGGCCGACGGCGTTCCCCGGTTGAATATCGGCAACACCGGTTTCGGCTTGCACATGCTGATCGCGCGATCCCCGGCCAGCCAACACGCTGGCGTTCTGGCTGGTATCAGCGGACACGATCCCGTCAGTCAAAGCACGGCCACGGCGCAAACGGGGCGGGGCTGATGATGTCGAAATCGGAGCCGCACTACCCGAAGGCGATCGAGGACTACCCAATGCTGGGGCCGCTTGCTTCGAATGGAACGTGGCAACGGTTTGCGGGCGGAGCGGGCCATCGAGACCACTCGGTTGTCCCCCGCCCGAGTCAATGGGTGCTGCAGGGCTGGAGGCGATTTGGTTCGCGGCAATCGACGTGGCCGGCGCGGTGTGCGCATCGGCACGTTTGGGTGCGCGGTGTTGATCGCCCGTCATTCGCCGGGGTTGTCCGCCACCATCTGCTCGCGTCATACCGGCCGAAGCTATGCGCATTGCCGGGCCCACATCGACGTCCGCTGTTCCTTTGGCCGCCGTGACCAAGCCGGAAGCCGCGTCCGAGGCTGCATGAGTCAACACCGCGCTGCTGCTCGCCGCAAGTTGCGATGGGGCGAGGCTTCCGGAGTGCGTTGCGGGCTCGGCTGAGTTTACTAACCGCGTGGCACTCGGCTTGAGGCGGCCGGCACGACCAGTCCGAGTGAGAGTCGCGGCGTGCGGTGCCAACGCCGGGCCGGCGGGAACATTCTGTGTTGCCTTCGCCCGTTTCGCTGCAGCCGAAGAGATAGTCGCCTGGCCGCTGGCGGTTGGGGATGGTCGGCCAACATTATGCCCTTGGGTGCCGCCCGCAATACCGACTTGGGCTTTGGTCAGTACCAGGGCTGCCGGATTGGGCTTGGTAGGCCGATCGGAGGACGAGCCGGTTGGGACCGGCGATTCAACCGACGTCGGGGAAACCGCCCGCTGAGCCACGCGATGTGCTCGCAACGGTGGCTTGTCCGACGAGGCGAGCGCGTCGAGCGAGGGCTGAACTTGCGATCGCGATGGAGAACGCGATGGCATCACCCGGGCGATCTTGGCAGCTGAGCCGATCTGGTCGGAAACCGTCGGCCGCAAGTGAGTGGCGGAATTGCTTGTTGCCGGCCGAGATGATGCGCGCGTGGTCGCAAGACTGCCCGCATTGAGGGGCTGGGGCGTTCGGGTTGCTGTCGCGGATGCGACGGGGCTGATGCGTCGATTGACCGCACCAAGTGGCTTGGCAGCCGTCGCTTGCCGACCCGGGAGCCGCCAATTCGCCACCTCCATCGATGGGCTGGATTGCTTGCTCGCGGGACGCCGTGTGGGACGGGAGACCGGATTAGCTGCCATCGACGTTTGCCCCCCGGCATCCGGTACCGGACGTTTGGTCCCGGACGACTTCGCCGCTTGTCGGGCCGCCGTCGTCTTGCGTGTCAACTTGGCCGTTTCAGACGATTCCGATGACTTGGCACCGGGCTGCTCGGATATTGGCGAAACAGCCGACCGCATCGTCACGCGATTTCGTTGACTCGCGACCGGGATGGGCGTTCGTGCCAACGTTGGGTTGGGCAGGTTCTGTTGACGTTCGGCGCGATTACGCGTGGCCATTTGCATGGGGATCTCTTGGGGCGGCTGTTCAGCTTTCTTTGGCTGCTGAGTCGCTTGTGTCCGGCGATAACTAGCTGACGTATTGTTTGGTTGAATAGCATCAGGCTGGGTTTGCCGAGCGATTGCGCCGAGTGGTGCCACTCGAATATCAGCGCGTGGTGTCGCGTGAGTTGAACGACTCGGACGTTGCACCGATGGCGAACTTGATGCGACCGGCTGATCGGACGGTTGTTTAGCCTTGCGCACGATCGATGTGGGCGTTGGCTGCAGGTTGGGTTGCGGCTCTTTCGGCCGCGGCTCGATGGCCGGTGTGGGCGGAGTCGTTGGCGTATGCACGCGTTTCGATTGCCGTGGCAGCACCACCATCTTGCGGTTCGCCGTGCGAGGTTGCACTTTGGGAATCGCCGGCGTTTGTGTCGGTCGCTGAGGAATCGCACTCGCTCGCCGACTCAGTTGCGATTGCTGCTCCCGCCACCGCGGCGTCGCATCGCGAGTCTGCTTGCGTTTGACCAGTTTGGGCTGGACGGCCTCTTCCGGTTCCAGAATCGGGCGGGGCTGAGGCTGCACAACAGTCGGCTTCTGAGCGATCGGCGTGGGACGACTCACATCTGGTTCCGGATCGGGCAATTTCGTTTTAGCCGGCTGTTCGAAATCGCGCTGAGCGCGTTGTTCCGGGTTGTGTTGCCACGAGAAATACTTCGGTACTTTAACGACGTTTTTCGGTTGCAGCGGCTTTGTTCGTGTTGCGATTTCCAACCAGAAGCGGCTGAAGATATTCGTTTCCACGGCCACAATAAAAAGGGCAATATGGAAAATGGCGCACAAGATAATGGCCAATTGCATCGTTCGACGCAGAAATCGGTTGCCCGTGTACGCGAGCGCCGCAAGGGCAATCACGATGACCAGGGGGATGGCAATCAGCCACGTCCAGGCGTTTGCATACCAACGGGGATCATCCAGATGAAGATAGGCCAATACGGTTCCAGCCAGGAACCCGCCGAACAGGAACAACGCCACCACCAACGGCCACAGTTGATCATCCAACGGTCTCTTTCGTTGAACGTGAACCTTGCGAATAACGCGTTTGTTGGTCATGGAAAATCGTCTCCAGTGCAAGGCCGTTACGCAATCCGGACGGCGTAACTGGGCAACGGGCTCTTACCGCCCGTTACAAAATGGTCGGAGAACGCGCCTGACACTTGGTGTCTTATCGCAATATATTATCTCTTGTGACCATTCCACGGCTTTGTCTCAAAACCCAGAGAAGCAGTGCTTCCGGGAAGGCGAAGCTCCTGCCGGGAGGGCGAAGCTCCTGCTGAGCCTCTTGTTTTGTCCGCCCACACGGCTCGGCAGGAGCCTCGCCCTCCCGTTTTGAGACAAAGCCTAGTCTTCGCCCTTCGTCGTGACCGAATAGTCGGCGATGCCGGCCCGATTGCATAAGTTCATGACGGTCACTACATAATCGAACGCAACGCGCCGATCAGCACGAATCACAACCGACTGACTGGCCGGATTATTCGCAACCGCCCGGTTCAAGATACCTTCAACCTCGTTCGCGGTTACCGTGCGACCGTCGACAAAGTACCGTCCCTCGTGATCGATATTGACAAACAGTTCTCTCGGTTGCTCGGTCAAAGGCTGTGCTTCGCTGGCGGACGGTAGTACAACATCTAACTCGCGATCCTCCTGTGCGAATCGCGTCGCAACCAGGAAGAAGATTAGCAGCAGGAAGACAACGTCAATCAGCGGCGTCATGCTGAGTGCCCCGAGTGCTGTGCTTTTGTGGATCTTTACGGTCATTGGAAAACTCGATTTATGCGACGATCTCTTGAGTCGCCATCCGATCGTTTGCCTTTCGGCTTGCCGTCCCGTTCGACGAGTCGTTGGGAACGGAAGTTGTGAAAGCGAGTCACTCATCCAACCGGCGCGGTCCGATCGTTGAATCGTGCCGGTAAATGAGGTCCTTGTTAGTGGTCAGGTACGTTTGTCTTGCGAGGTGGCGTGGTGCTGGCAGCATCGGCCTCATCCGATTGACGGTTAAACCGCATACGCCCCTCATAGCGTTCTACTTGTGGAAGTAAACTGAACAGAAGTTCGTCGATCTGATGAAACAGATTCTGAATGCGTCCTTCGAAGAAATGGGCGAAGATAGCTGCCGGTATGGCGATCATCAGGCCACCGAACGTGGTCACCAACGCTACGTAGATGCCAGTCGCCAGCTCGTCTGCCTTATTCTGGCCCGGCATCAATTGAGTGGTACGATGGAAAGCATCTATCATTCCCCAAACTGTACCAAGCAGGCCCAGCAAGGGAGCGACGGCGGCCGCGAGATTCAGCCATCGCACATTCGAATAGAGTCTTGCGGCTTCTCGTTCGCTCGCTTCGGCGACCGAATGCTCCACTTCACTGTGCGGCCGCCCCACTTTCAGCAACATGGCTCGAACAACACTCGATGCGGCTGACGGAAAACGTTGGCAGATCCGGTAGGCTTCCCGGGGGTCGAACGTCCCCTGTGCGCCGGCCAGTTGGCCTAATTCCTGGACCAGCCCTTCGGGCAGCACGTGCTGGCGGCGCAACGCCAGCGAGCGTTCGATCGCGATCGTGATGACCAGCAACGAAAGCAGGCCGATCGGGACCATGAACCAGCCGCCCTTGAGCATTAGCGAAAAGAAACTCAGGCCACCTTCGTCACGGACCCGCGGAGACTCGCTCGCAGCGGGCTCAGCAGGTTGTGACTCGGATGCGACGCTCGGCTCGGGTTGCGCGGGCTGGGCCAGTGCCGGATAGGCAAAGGCAAGCCAAACGGCCCAAGTCAGTGCGGCTAGCAGCCAGACCCATCGGCAATGATACATTGATTGGCCGTCCGGCATGGACATTCTCCGGTTGTCGATTTTTTGTGAGCCACCGATTACAATTTGGACAATGCTTCGATTCGACTCTTGGATTGCTTGGCTAATTCACCCTTCGGGTCCTGCTCCAAAACGAAACGATAGAATCGAACCGCATTGCCGATCTGCTGCTGGCGGTCGGCAGCTTTCTTGGCCGACTCGATTTGGAGTTCCGCGCAGCGAGCCGCCTCGAATGCGGATTTAACCTGCCACCGGCGGATCCCCGCATCGACGACTTCCGTTCCATAGCGAAACATGACCCGCTGAAAATCCTTGATCGCTTCACGGTAGTTTTTTTGTTGGAAGTGGATCTCACCGATCATGAACTGAGCCCGCGCACCAACCTCTGCTCGCGATAGATCAACCGCGTGTTGATAATCTGCAATAGCCGGCTCGACACGTCCCAGTTTTTGCTGTGCGCGTGCCTGTTCAAAATAAGCTTCAGCCAAGTAGTCGGACTTCGGAAACTTCTGGATGAAAGAGGCGATCTGCTTCAGTGCATCGTCCCATTTTTCAAGCTGCCCGAGCGATTGCGCGGTGTGCAACAGCGTCAATTCGGCAACCTGGGGTGAGGAAGATTAATATTGAGCCGCCTTTCTAAAAGCCGGCAGAGCCTTGTCATAATCCTTCGACTTGAAGAGGCACTCCGCTTTCATTAACCAGCCGTCGGGTGCCAGATCTCCCTTCGGATACGCTGCCAGCTGACTGGTGAATTGCTCGAGCGCGTCAGAGTACTTGTCTTGCTTATAGAATGACCAACCTAACTTGTACAGCACTTTTTCTCGCAA
>JAJSAJ010001086.1 GCA_024274855.1 Planctomycetota bacterium
AAGAAGTGGCATGGCACCGGCCTTGATCTGCCACTCGGGAAGATGTCGTTGTCCAAGCACTTTGCTGGCTCCGCGACGAGCGACAGGAGGCCGTCTCTGGTATCAAACAGGGATTGGATGATGTAGCCGCTGGGCGAACGCAGGCGCTGGGAGAGGCATTCGCCGATATCAGAAAAGAATTCAGGGTCCGAGAACAGGAATGACATATCCTGTTATTGTCACTCAGAAGGCGAAGGATGACCTGCGGCATTACTTTGCCCTTGCCGCAAATCATGCTCCAGAGACTGCCGCTCGGTGGCTCAACCGGTTTGAAGAAGCTCTCCAGCAATCCCACGCGTTGTCCGCTAGCGCCAGAGAACGACTTGGTCGACCCACCTGTATACCAGTCCTTCTTCGGCAAACGCACTGCACGGTTTCGAGCGCTCTTCACCTTCGAAGAGAAACGCGTTCTTGTTCTTCACATTCGACGCGGTACGATGACGCCGAAAGCCCACATCCCTTGCACCGCATGAGGGATCGGCTTGCTAAGATGAAGAAGCTTGCAAGCACAAACCGCCAGAACGATCGATGTTGTGTCCGGAACGCCGCGACCGGTCTTACATTTCGACGTTGTCTGGGCGAAGACGATCCTGCTCTGCTGCGAGAAGAGCGACAACAAAGACGGTTCCGTCGCGAATCGTAAACACGGCCCTGTAACTTGGACGCGATCCTAATCCGACGAGCTTCTCCCGTATTTCGTACGAAAACTCATCGTTCTCATACGACAACGAATGGCTCTCTGGAAACTCGTCGAGTGAGAGAATCTGCGAGCGGACCGCAAAGAACCATTTCACAGCCTGATCAACGCTGTGATGATCGGCCCACCATTGGACGTTGCGTTCGATATCCGCTTCAGCGCGCGGGAGAATTTCGACAACATGCTTCATTGCGGCTGAGGAAACCTCATTCGCTCCCGCATTTCCTCAAATGCTTGCTCCGCCGGTTTGCCTTTGCCTGCTTCCATCTGTGCCAGACCTTCGGCAATCGCGTTGCGATCAATCTGGCGACGCAGAGCCTCCACTGCCTGTCGATAGGTGTCGCCATCGACGATCATGTAGACACGATTCGTAGCCGGATCGATGACCTCCAATCCATCGGGGCCGTTCGCGTGCAGTGCGTTAGCGAGTTCTTCGGAAAGTTTCGGAGTCATGCCCATATTCTACCCCAGAACGTCGATTTTGGGAACAGAAGCTGGCCGAAAGATTGTATCGCGGGTGCATGTCAGCTTTTGCGAAGCAAAAGCTGAGCAAAAAATGTCAATAGGAGAATCGGGCCCTTATGGGTTAAGTTAGGCGGGTTACGATTTCTTGGTTGGTACTCAGGGAGATACGCATGGACGCGACACAGAAGCAGTTGGAAGAAAAACTCGCTAATTTGTTGAAGCAGACTGCGGAAGTGGCTGCGCAGATTCAGGCCGAGGAACAGGGCTCAGGGACGAGAACTGGCCAACTGTTCTTCCCGAGTCATGATCCAATCGCGGCGATGCGTGAAGTCTTTGCCCGTTAGCGGATCCTTTCCGCAAAGGAATGCGCGTCGCACGCAACGGGTCCAACAATGGTATACGGCTGTTCGGTTGTTCCCGAACAATTTTCGACGAGCGCAGGCGACCATCGCACGGTCCTCCTTGGATTGGTGGCCGAGGCTGAAGTGACACGGCACTCGTTCGCTTTGCGGTTCCGTTACCGAGACGAGTGTGCTGCCCGTATTTTATCTGCTTGCGTGTCCGGG
>JAJSAJ010000131.1 GCA_024274855.1 Planctomycetota bacterium
ACCATCGCGCAAAGCGCCAGATCGGGCATCCCACTGCCCAATGGTGTCACACCTACTTGGGATGCCGCGTGCGCGATCGCCAAGCCAACCGGTTTCCCAATCGACAGTCGCTTATCACGCTCACACAACACTTGCATTCTTATCAGGCCGTTCAGCCAGTTTCCGCGATATGCAGTCACGACGACGGGTGGAAGATGGATTTGCTGCGATGGTTCCAAAAGCGTTGACGCGAGTTCGGGACGGTGAATCTGAATTCGCACAGTCCCGTCTTCCGAACAGGTCCCTTCGCACCGCCATGCATCCTCCGACAGTACGGCAACCACCACACCCGTCGCATCGTGGCGGTCGGCAATCACCCAGATCGGAAGACTCCCGTCCACTTGCTGGCCGGCAATCGATTCTTGTCCCACCGGCACCATCGCGTGCTGCCAAGTCAGCAACTCGGGCCCAAGGCCATGAACGGTCGGGCCGACCGACTGGTCAGTCTGCCCGACCTCCATTTCGTACGACCAGCCTTCATTGCCCTGCCGTTTCGAGAAACCAGCGGACGCCTGAAATACTTGTCCGTCTCTGAACGTGATGAGCGGATCCCAGTGAGTCGTGTCGCACGTGATCGCCCCACGTTTGTGAACGATAAAGCGAACCTCATCTCCCTGACGCACAACCAGTTGTATCCGTGGCTCAACCCCCTTGCCATCATCGCCGTCAATCTCCGCTCGCCAGACAAGTCGCCGATTGTGTCGTACGATCAGTCGCACACCATCCCCACCGCCACGATTCGTGTCGTTCTTGTAGACGCGACCGGTGATTGTGATGCTACCATCCCGGGGAACGGTAAACCGTCGAACGGACGGTGTATCCTTGCCCGGATGATGCCAGTCCTTGCCAACCCGTGTCCAATTCGGACCAGTCCAATACGTAGATCCGTACCAGGTATCGTTACGGTACGTCAACGGCTGGTACCGCGCAGCATCCTCGACACCAGTGCCTTGAAACACCCAATCAACGAGCCGCCCATGCTTAACAAGAACAGGTGTCTTGCCGTGATTGGCGAGTGTGGTCTCGACCACCACACACCTCAAATCGGAAATCCATCGACGTCGCTTTCGAATATGAACCGTCTGCCTCGTAGGCTCCTCAATCGTTCGCCGCGAAACTATTGAATGCGTCCCGAAACTGGTTAGTGTATCGGAATCGCTTTTCGCGGTAGCGATGGACTTTTCAACTGCATGCTCTTGGAGTCGGCGGACCAAGCTGTGCGGAGGTTCGCCGCCGAAATAATTTGCCAACACGGATTCGGAGGCCCTAACCGGCCTTGCCACAGCACTGAGCCCAACCAAACCAACCACGACAAGTAACCTAAGAAACTTCATTGCAAAATGTGTCCATCGATCCGTTGGCGGATGCGGCTCTCGAACGCCCCGCATTCTTGACGTGTTCTGTTTGTTCCTTGTGGTTGCTGCCATTTGAACTTTCCCAACATCCGTGGATCCAACTCTCTTCATTTCTTATCCGTGGGCCGCTTTGCTATCCGTGGGCCTATTGTCTTCTCTTATCCGTGGGACGCCTTGCTATCCGTGGGCCTGCGGTCTTCTCTTATCCGTGGGACGCTTTGCCATCCGTGGGCCTATTGTCTTCTCT
>JAJSAJ010001087.1 GCA_024274855.1 Planctomycetota bacterium
CCGAAGGGACGATACAACCCCAGCCGGGGCCGTCAGGCCCCTGAACAGGTCGACGAAATCCATTAGGCCCGAAGGGCCGACACAGTGCCACGAGATCACCGCTTTCCTTGCGGGAAGGGGCCTGTTGATGATAGTGCCTTTCAGTGACGGATGTATAGTCACAGGGCGAGCGTCTTGAATCACTTGCCGACGCAGGTAGAATCAGTTTGAGCGAATATGGCGGATACTTTGCTGGAGATTGGTCAAGAAACATTGGGGATTGCCATGAATACGGGCGCAGGGTTCTCGCGGCGAGATTTTCTGGCGACAGCGGGTGCGGCGATCGGCTCGATGGCCGTGCAGCATTGGACGGCATTGCCTGCTGGTGCGGCTCCGGTGACCACGCCGCACGGCGACATTGCCGCTTTGCGACGGGACATTCTGCGAAGCCCTGTTCGCGTTGCCTTGCATCGAGCTCGTACTTTCACCAAAGTCTTTCAAGAAACGGAAGGCCAGCCATGGATTGTTCGTAAGTCGAAGGCATTGCGAAAGTACCTCGAGACGGTGCCACTTTATCTGCGCCAGTTTGACGGTATTGCCGGATCGATTACCGAGTTGCCCGGTGCGATGCCGGTGATGGTGGAAATTGGAATCGCGGAGAACAATATCTACACGGGCGAGAATCCGAAACGTAAGGGATACCTGAAAGGCCAGGTCCCGACCGATATTCGGGAATATTGGAAGAATCGCAATTTATGGGGGCTTTATCGGACTGAGATCCTCGGCCAACCACCGGTCGAAACGGCAGACGAGCTTCCCAGTTCGGCTTCTTACAAGTTCATCTCCTACCAGGGCCACCTGAGCCCAGACTATGCGGAATTGATGCGCACCGGTTTAGGCGGCGTGTTGCACAATGTTCAACGGCGGATGAAGGAACAGGCGGCAGCGGATGCGAGCGATTTTCTTGTCGCGGCGGAGCACGTGTTGGTCGGCCTGACGCACTGGATCACGCGATACAGCGACTTCCTGTCGAGCGAGGCGAAGCAAACCAAGAACGCGGCACGCAGTGCGGAGCTGAAAGAGATGGCGCGGATTGCGGGCAAAGTTGCCACGGAACCGCCCCAGACGTTTCGCGAGGCATTACAGTTGGTCTGGTTCGTCCACCAGGCCATTCACATTGAGGGACACGGTTATTCGAATACGCCCGACCGCATTGATCAGCTGCTGCTCCCCTTCTACGAAGCCGACCGCCGGGCGGGACGCATTGACGATGATGATGTCATTCGTCTGGTCGAGAACTTCACGTTGAAGATGTACGACAATACGTATTGGGGACCCGAACACCACCTGACGCAAGGGCTTTGTCTGAGCGGCTCGACGCCCGATGGTCGAAGCCAGACGAATCGATTGAGTTGGCTGTTTGTCGAAGGGGCAACCAATCTGTCGCTTCCAGAACCTTTGATCTGGATCCGCTGGCATCCGAAAATAGATCAGTCGTTTTGCGACTTTTGCCTCTCTCGTCTCCAACGCAGTACCTGTTTTCCCATGATCTGGAACGACAACGCGATACCGGCCGGGTTGATCGAATTGGGGATGGAGCCCGAGGATGCCTACAATTATGTGGCGGTCGGTTGCAACGAGCTGGCGATCCCCGGAAAATGGCATTACAACCCGGGCGCGCATGCCGGATACCTAACGGCAATCGAAGCGGTGATAACCAGTGGCAAGGGGCTCAAGGGGCAATGGAGGTGGGCCAACGTCGCACCGCCTACCAGCCAGTTAAAGACGTTTGATCAGTTTGCCGATGCCGTCGGTGCCTATATGCGAAAGGGGATCGAGCGATCGTATGCTCGCGAGATGAAAGTGCTCGAAGCCCAGATCAAGTGGGGACAGACACCGTTGACATCGTGTTTCTTCCAAGGATGTATCAAGAAGGCCCAGGATATGTCGGCCGGTATCACGTACAACAACATGTCGTGCGGTGGTATCGCTTTCGCGAATGCCGTGGACTGTCTGGCCGCGATCCGTGAGGTTGTCTATCAGAAGCATGAGGCGACACTGGATGACGTTGCCGGCGCGTGCGCAGCCAACTTTGAGGGGAAGCAGCGATTGCGCGCCAAGTTGCTGGCCGCGCCCAAACATGGCAATGATGACGCCCGATTGGAAGATATTATTCCTTTGGTTGAACGGTTGCGTGATGAACCGATGAAAGAGATTTGCCGAGATCCTCGCGATGGCAAAACGTTTGGCAATTCGCACGTCGTTCGCAGTGGGGCGGTGCTCGCTGGAATGGGCACACTCGCCACGCCGGACGGTCGGCTAGCCGGTACGCCACTGGCCAGTTCGATGGCCGCTTCGGTCGGTTGCGAACAAAGTGGCCCAACGGCCGTATTGAATTCGGTTTGCCAGACGGACACCACACACAGCTGGCAGTGTGGTTATCAGGTGAACATCCGGTTTCATGCGGGAATGATTTCAAACAACTCCCAGCGTGACAAACTGCGAGCGATGCTGAACGTATACTTCATGAATGGGGGTGCCGAGTTGCAGATCAACGTCGTCGACACGGCCATTCTGCGGGCCGCCCAGAAGAACCCGGAACAGTACCGGGACGTGGTCGTTCGTGTGGCTGGTTTCAGCGAGTTCTTCGTCAATCTCACGCCGGAAATACAGGAAGATGTGATCGGCCGGATGGAGCACAATTGAAAGCCTCAAAAAATGGTCAGCGGACGTATCTTTGACATACAGCGATTCTCGATTCATGACGGACCGGGAATCCGCACGACCGTCTTTCTCAAAGGTTGCCCATTGCGCTGCCTGTGGTGTGGAAACCCCGAGAGCATTCCATCGGGAACATCCCTGTCATACGTTCCCGATAGATGCATTGCGTGTGGTGCCTGTCTGCGTGTCTGTCCAGAGCAAGCTCTCTTGCTCCCAGCAGGCGAGAAGGTCCGATTGGATCGGCACCGGTGTATGCGGTGCGGTGAATGTGCCGACCAGTGCGATTCCAAAGCGTTGGAGGCAGTTGGTCGAGATGCCACCGTTGGGGACGTGATGACGGTTGTCCTGCGCGACAAACAATACTACAAGGCCTCCGGTGGCGGCATGACACTGTCGGGCGGTGAGCCGCTGTTCCAGCCTCGGTTTGCCGAAGCGGTCTTGCGCGCTGCGAAGGCCCGAGAAGTTCACTGCTGCGTCGAAACGTCGGGCTACGCACTGTGGGGCGCTGTTCGCCATCTGGTTCCGCTGGTCGATCTCTGGCTGTTCGACTTCAAGGAAACGAATCCACGGCTGCATGAGCAATTCATGGGCAAGTCGAACAAGTTGATTCTCGATACACTTCGCCAACTGCACGATGCGGGAGCACGAATCGCGCTCCGCTGTCCCATGATCCCTCAACATAACGCTCGCCAGGAGCATCTGGACGGTATCGTCTCGCTCCTGCGCCGGTTGCCACGCATTGAGAGCGTCGAATTATTGCCCTATTACGATCTCTGGCGCGGGAAACTGAACCGGTTCGGACTGACGTCGACATTCCCCGAATCGGTGAAGCCGCCGAGCCACGCTACGATGCAAGCGTGGAACGAATACCTTCGCAAACAAGGCGTTCCCGTGGCTGGCTGACGCGGGCAAAGTCCAAACGACTCGACTACCGGCCTTTCTTTCCCCACGTCCGCTCGGTGACCGGGAACATGCTGACGCGGAACTTGGTGCAACCGTAGGGTACAAGCGTGATAGTCGTGGCTTGGCCTCCATCGATCGGTTGTTTCGGGAGCGGTTGCAGTTCGGTTGGTTGCCAGTCGAATTGGCGCGCCGGTACGCGCAACTGAACCGGCGCGGCGTTCAACTGCCAGCGCCAGGTTTTGGGCATCGGGCGGATGACCGCTTCGGTTTGCTTCGCCAGTTTTGACGGGGCGACATCCAAG
>JAJSAJ010001088.1 GCA_024274855.1 Planctomycetota bacterium
CCGCGGCGAGGCTTCCATCTGGATCCACAGCCGAATCAGCTGGCCGGACACGGCCACTTTTTTTACGGGTTTCCGGCCGTTCTTGTCAGCCGGCTTCTCAGCATGCTCATCCGGACTCACCGGTTGCTCGACGCCGGTTCGTGGCCCGTCCACGCCACTCGAACCAGCAGGTTTCTCGTGGTCAAACCAGACCTCCAGTCGTTCCGTCCGACCATCCAGCATTGCTGAATCTGCTTGGACATGTCCATGTGCCAACATTTTGACCGGTCGGACCTGAACCTTCTCGCGACTGGCAGGTTTCGTTTCCGCGGGTGTCGCGGACGCGGCTTCGGAAGTCGGCGTTCCCGGCCCGCTCAGTTCCGGGCCCGAGGCGGGTGTGATGGCCAAGCCACCATCTGCCGGCACAGCCGCAATCTCCTGTTCGGGAACGGAGGTTTCATCGAGCCAGATATAGAGTTGATCAGCCGAAAACTGTCCCATTTCCGTAAAGGATACTCGCGCTCCATCGGTTACGGACAACACATGCAGATCGTCCTGCGGCTGTAGCTGCAAATCGCCGTTCCAGGTTGCCTGAAACTGCTGAGTGTTATTGGCTCCGTACCGGCCAAGGTAAGTCCCTGGGCCGGAGGCCCAGAGGCGTCCAAGTCGCTTGGGCTCGCTATTCAGCTCATACTCCAACTTCGGGGCCTCGATCCGGTGCTGCTGATAAGTAAAAAGAGCAGGCTCGTCACCCTCCAGCAAAACACGGCGTGTCGTGAAATCGTAAGTAATGCGAGTGCCACGAGCGGCCGTTTCGAGCGATGGCACACGCAGCTGGACGGGGTGTCCCAAAGCTTCAATGCGCCGCACGACAACACGCCCGGTCGTTCCTTCCGCATTGGATGATGCGGGCTTCTCGGGTGGAAGTGGCCCCGACGTTGACACGGCGGATACCTCTTTCCTCCCGCGAAGCAGACCGGCCGGCAGGTCGAAGTGGATCAACAGCCGCTCGCAATTCAACTGATCGCTTGGCCCATCCCGCACGGCCGAGACGACATCCACAAGGTCCTCAAATGATGCCAGCCCTCGCGGAAAGTCGAACTGAAACGGCCCCTGACACGTGATTTCAATTTGTGACATTTCCGAACCCGACCGGGGCGCGGCCGCAGCACCGCCAGGATTGGGCGGGCCTGGTTTGGAAGTGCCCGGCAACAGTCCTTGTCCGGGCGTGTGGATGACAATCTTGTCGACGTGAACCAACTCGAGCAATTGCAAGCTGCCCAACTGGGCGTTCGACGCGTTCGGCAGCGCATCTTCATCGATCGGGGCGAGTGTGATCGACAGGTCGCGACCACTGCCGTAATGAGGTCCAAACTTGAATCGAACATCATGAGGCGTCCATATTTGCCGTGGCGATATTTGTACGTTGCGTGTCTTGACTTCAAACGCATCATCCGCTCCAGAACGGCGCGGCGGACTGAAAATCGTGACTGGGCCGCTCAGCTTCGCATTCTTCAAATGACTGACCTCGGCCCTCGCCAAATTCAACGGTCCGGCAAAGTTCAACGTCGCCCCCTCGGGAGCCTGCAAGACGATCGGACGTTGGGACTTGCGTCCCTCAACTGCCGACGTGAAGATTACCGTGCACGGATGCAGCACCATGCGGCCATCGGGCGATGGACGATAATCCTGGAACAACAGTTTGGCCCCTCGCGTCTCCAGAACCTTCGGCTTGTTACGCTCCCACGCCCCTTCGGCGAACAAGTGCGAAAACTCAACCGGATCGGTCGACTTGCTCAGACTGACAGGAAGACCACTATCTGGCCGAGTCCGCAAAGTCGGCTCGATCCACGGCACAACCGTCAACGCGTAGAGTTCGTAGACAGCCAGTAGGGTACTGAACGCGATCAGCCACCGCCCGAACCGAGCTCCCCAGGTGGCAGGCGTCAAGATGACGTTCCGCGATGAACCATTGAGAAAAACAATGGCCCGCCAAAGCCAGGATCCGTATTGGAGAACAATCTTCACTACGCGTACTTCCGGTCAACGATGGTCGGACATTCCAGCAGGTCAACGCGTCCACGCCATTGGCCATACACGGCCGGAATCGGGGACGGACAAAGGGCTAATGCTCCATGTACTTGCGAATCAGGTCGCTCCACCGGTTCTTCGATTTCAGTAGCCTTTCAATCAGTTCGCGGATAGCTCCCTTGCCGCCGGGCAACTCCGTAACAAGCTGTGCTGCACTTCGCACTTCGGCTACCGCATCGGATACGGCAACCCCAAGTCCAACACGCCGAAATACCGGCAAGTCCGGAAGATCATCACCCACATAGCAAACCTGGTCAGCCTGAAGTTGCTGGTCAGTCAGGATATCGTCAATTGCCCGAGCCTTGTCTTCGAAGCCTTGCCGAATAATGGCAATACCAAGTTCCGATGCACGCAGACGAACAATGTGGGACGTGCGTGCCGTCAGAATACCGAATCGGTATCCGGCACGCTGCCATAACTTGATGCCCAGCCCGTCCCGAACGTGAAATTGTTTGGATTCAATCCCCTGATTGTCAAAAATCAACGCGCCGTCGGTCAGGACACCATCGACATCCGTCAACAGCAACTCGATATTTCGACAACGTTGATCTAGCTTCATCGAATCAGTCCTGCCGAGTAGTAAGTCAACATGGTGCAAAACGTCGGCCAAGCACAAAGCGTCTGCCTGCTGTCACAGTTTAAATATAGGCACAGTCTTCGCTCGCCAATCAGGATTCCGATCAGGCTGTCCATTCTCTGGAGTCCCGTTCTCTGGAGCCTGGATCTGTGAGTCCAGCCCCACAATATCGGTGATATCAAGGATCCCAATCGGCAGTTGATTCGAATCAACGACCGGCAACTCACTGATTTTCCGAGCGGCCAACAAATCGACTGCCTGGGTCAGCCGAGTCTCCATCGTCACGGTGGTCGGGGCGCGCGTCATGATTTGCTGGATCGGAAGATCGAGAGCCGCGTCCTGCTTGTCCTCGAGGATCCGAGCCAGATCGCTGTCGGTAAACAGCCCAGTCAGTTTTCCCCGGGTATCGACAAGCATGATCGCACCCGTTCGCCGGCCCGGCCGACTTACCTGCACAATCACTTGCCGCACCGTCTGGGACTGAGCGGCAACACGACACTCACGCAACGGCCGCATCAGTTCAGACACTCTGGCCAGTTTGCGGCCCAAGCTGCCTCCGGGATGATACCGGGCGAAATCCTCACGGCAAAATTGCCTGGAACGGCTAGCAACCAACGCCAAAGCGTCTCCGAGTGCTAGCATGGCCGTCGTGCTGGTACTTGGCGCCAACCCCAGACAACAGGCCTCTCGGACCTCTCCGATTTCCAGGACAATGTGTGCAGCTCGGCCAAGCGTGTTTTGCGCACTGCTGGTAATTGCCAACAGAGGAACATTCATCTCCCGAAGGGACGGAAGCAGCCGCACAACTTCTTCTGTTTCGCCGCTGAATGAGAGTGCAAGCACCAGATCAAGCGCGTGAATGCGGCCCAAATCCCCATGCACGGCCTCGCCCGGGTGCACGAAATGCGAACAGGATCCCGTCGATGCCAGTGTCGCTACGATCTTCCGCCCGATCAGGCCCGCTTTGCCCATACCGGTAACAATCACATTTCCGCGGCAACGCAAAACCTCATCCACCGCCTGACAGAAGGGTCGGGCAAGGCGCTCGGCCAGCTCGAACAGCATCCGCCCCTCGATCTGAAGAATCTCGCGGGCATACCTAAGTTGCTCGAAATGACTTAGTCGCTCGGGACTGCTAGCAGCATCCGTGCTCATGTCACGCCTTCCTTGACGCGGTGTCGATGGAGTACCCCAATTCGGAAGAGCAGGGCACCATTGCAAAGCGGGATTGTAATCGGGTCGCCCGTCTGGGGCAATCTGAACCTTGGGGCGTTTTTGCATCCTGCCAAGAAACGCCCCAGCTCTCGCATTCCGCCACAAGAGGGGCGTGCTCCTGAGCTCCAGTACCAACATTCGATTTTGGGGTCGGCAATACCGAAAGGGCAGGAGCTCTCGCAGCAAAAGAACGTCGTAGCCGTTCACGCCGCTGGGGTCTGACGCAATTTTCGGCAGAGAAAGCGTTTCTTTACGCGAACACATTTTGTCGCCGAAAATGGGTCTGACCCCTTGGAAGCGACGGCGGCCTACATTCCGTGAACGGTTACAGAACGTCTCGGTCCTCGTTCTTAGATTCTACGCGGCGCCGACCTCAAAATCCGGGGGGGGCTTGACCGAGTCCAGCGACCACCGGGAGCGGGCCATTGGGCATTGCGATGGGGTATTGCGCCAGCCGAGTTCCATTTCCAGGACGTGACGATAGAGAAAGAGTATGGCTGAGAGAGCTTGGTTCTGCGTGGACGAGGAAACATGCCGGTCCACGGCCAGATACGTCAGGAACGCTTCGACCTCGCGTTTGCCCAGTTCTTTCGGATGCCGCTTGTTGTTGTCAAGGATAAACCGCCGAACCCAATGGACGTAAGCCTCTTCTGTGCTGGCCGCCAGATGGCGGACTCGGAGCGCATCTCGCATCCGATCCAGAAGTTTGCG
>JAJSAJ010000132.1 GCA_024274855.1 Planctomycetota bacterium
AAACGAAATCCCATCGCCGGTGCCAGGTTGCCGATCAATCGATCTGCTTCGGTTTGGGCCTTTCCGGTGGCGGTGATCCGAGTGGCTGCCGAAAAACGAAACACCCCATCACTCCGCTCCAATTGCACGGGCTGCGGAATAATTGCCAGGTCCGTGACAGCTCGGGGCGACTGCTGCCTCGCGTTGGCTGTTTGTGTCTGGTCCATGTGATAGACCAACGTTGTGATGACGATCCAAGCTAAACCTATTCGCCACATCGGTTCTAACTCCTTCAGGGAATGACTTTCAGACCTTTTCTTTATACCGCGATGGAAACGAACAAGCGAGCGATGGATGTCAATTTAGGACCGGCGAATCAATTGTTGTCGCGTCTACTGGGGGACGGCGCGTCGCCCACGGGCTTGTCCGGTGGGAACCAATGTCTCTCAAGCTACTGGGCAGCCGAGCACGCGTCTCGAACGGGGGGCGTTCGTGCGGCGATCCTCCTTAGCTGTGAGCCTGATTCACCCATGGGGCAAGCCCATGGGGGTCTGTACGCGCAAGAGTGCGACACCTTAGCTGCAACAATGTATAGAGTTCGCAACAGAGTCGAGATCGTAACGGTGGGATAGTCGGCAGATTCAGTCTTGGAAAGCCCCGAGCCGGCGCCCAACATCACGGATTCTGCCTTCATTCCCAAGCGGTCCGCTAACCGCAATATGGCGGGACGGACGTAGAAGTCCGCCCGCGCGGACCCGTTCTTGCTTGCCGGGCCCACTTTGAGGATAATCTGCCTTTCGGCATCCCCCCATTCGTGATATTCACACCTGATGCTCGGCCAGTGCCACGTTACAATGGAGCACAATGCGACGAGGGCGCAAACAAATCCAAGCTACCGCTCGAGTCCGCAATGGCCCGCTCTCGCTGGTCGCTGGAACTTTGTCACGAACTTAACGATCTTTGAGGTTAGCCGTGCAGTTGGTGGGGGACCAAGCTGGCCACAATTCGTGCCGCATCCACCATCCGTGTGATGGCGAGTGCCGATACACCGGAGGTGGAAGTCGGAATGGACACCGAAAATCGGTCAATAGATATATTTCCGTTCCGGAAGTCAGGAGCTTGCTGAAGATGCGCCAATCCATCTGCATTGTCGTTCTGCTGGCTGTGGGTGCTACCCGTATAACTCGGGCCGACGACTGGACCACGTATCGTCATGACAATGCGCGAAGTGCCATCAGTTCCGAGCGACTGAGCATTCCTCTTGTGGAAATCTGGCGACACCGATCGGCCCATGCACCGGTACCTGCCTGGCCGGCACCGGCGCGCAACGACTACTGGCACGGACATCGACAACTCAGGGCGGTTGTGACCTATGACCGCACGTACCACACCGTGGTGGCCAAAGGGATTCTGTGTTTCGGCTCGTCGGCCGATGACAAAGTCCATGCCCTGGACGCGCAAACTGGAGAACAACGGTGGACCTTCTTCACCGAGGGCCCGATCCGTCTGGCCCCCGTACTGGCCAACGGCCGAGTCTACGTTGGTTCGGACAGCGGGGTGATCTACTGCCTGGATTCCGAGACCGGGAATCTGCTCTGGAACTTCAGCGTTTGCGACCGGCCACAATGCGTGCCGGGAAACGGTCGCATGATTTCGCGATGGCCGGTCCGGGCCGGCTTGGTGGTTGATGCAGGGCGCGTTTATTTTGGTGCGGGGATTTTCCCTCTTGAGGGAACCTATCTGTTCGCATTGGATGCCGAGTCGGGCGCATTGACCTGGAAACAACGTCTCACAATCTCGCCGCAGGGTTATATGCTGGCATCCGACCAGCGGCTGTATGTTCCCACGGGGCGCACACAACCAACCGTGTTTGCTCGAACCGATGGGAAATACCTGGGCCAGTTTCAAGGCTCCGGTGGCGCGTACGCTCTTCTGACAGATCGCATGTTGATTACCGGACCCGGTCGTGGCGAAAAGCAGATCGCCGTCGATGACGTGGAGTCGGGAGAGACGATCACGGCCTTCGGTGGGCTGCGGATGATCGTTGACGGCCAGACAGCTTACATGCTATCTGAGAACCAGCTAAAAGCATTTGACCTTGGGCAATATCAGATCCTGGCCCGCCAGAAGAAGAAACTGGAGAAACAGAAGAAACAGCTTAGCGACCAATTGGCGAAGACCTCCAAAGCGTCGACAACGGCGTTGCGACTGATTGCGCAAATTACTAAGCAACAGGGGGAAATTGCAGAGCTGACGCGGGCGATGCGACAATGCGATCGGTGGGAAGTGAGGCTGGACTGTCCGTTCGAATTGCTACTGGCCGGCGACACACTGATTGCCGGTGGCCAGGACACCGTCGTCGCTCTCCGTGCCACTGATGGTAAACGACTCTGCAGCGCCCCGATCGAGGGTAAGGCGTACGGACTGAGCGTTGCCGATGGTCGGTTGTATGTCAGTACCGACCGGGGAGTTGTTTATTGTTTTGGACATTCGGCAAGCCGTCCGATCGAAACGGAGCCCGATAAAGCATCCGCGATTCGGCTTGCGAACAATGACGAACGAACGAAGTCCTGCCACGCGATAGTCGAGCGAATTCTTAAACGGACAAAGGTCCGACAAGGGTACTGCCTAATGCTTGGATGCGGAGACGGACATCTTGCATGCGAGTTAGCCAGGCGAACATCATTGCGCATTGTCTGCATCGAGCCCGATCCGGCAAAGATCACGGCAGCACGCAAACGGTTGGACCTCGCGGGGGTTTACGGCACTCGCGTCTCGATTCGACATGGCACGCCCGATTGCCTGCCTTATCCGGACCATTTTGCGAATCTGATCCTATCGGCAACGACACTCTGGCATGCAATACTGCCAGCCTCGACCGGCGAGATTGTTCGCGTGCTGCGGCCATGTGGAGGCTTTGCTTACGTTGGCCAGATCGAAACGGAGACGGCACGACACGAACAACTGACTCGAGCGAGGTTGGTGAATTGGATAGGGCCCAACGACCGCTCTGGATGGACGATTCACGAAAATGATGGCCTGTGGGCGGAACTGACGCGAGGCGCGCTTCCCGGCAGCGGTCAGTGGACGCACTTGTACGCGGACTCAGCCAATTCAGCCTGTAATAACGACACCGTTCGCGGGTCGATGCGGATCCAGTGGTTTGGGAAACCGGGGCCTCGCCATATCGTCGATCGCCATCACAGGCCAATGTCACCGCTTTACAAGGACGGGCGACTGTTTGTTTCCGGCGACAATCGGGTCATGACCGTGGACGCCTACAATGGCACACCTTTGTGGGCGCGCGATATACCGAACTTCCGCCGGATCGGAGTCATGAAGGATTGCGGTCAGGCCGTCGTCACGGACCGGTATCTGCTGGTCGCATCGGGCGGACAATGCTGGGGCCTGGA
>JAJSAJ010001089.1 GCA_024274855.1 Planctomycetota bacterium
AATCATCAGCCAGAATCCGAATCCCGGCTGATAAACGGCCTGACTGGTCACAAGCACCTGCGAGGCGATCAAATAGGTCAACGACGCGGCACCGAGCACAAAAAGGAGGCCGAAAAACAACGCCTCGCCGAGCCCTCCCACGACATGGGACCCCGTGCGCCGATCGCCCCGTTTCTTCTCGAATAGTAGAATACTGCGCGCCACGGCTCATTGGTTCCCGAATAGAGCTCCACCAAACAGCGTCCCCCCGCGCCGACGACGCGCGGCACGTTGCTTACCCAATTCGTGCCGCCCCGCAAGTACCGGGAGCGCATGGACTGCTCTATTGTAACCGCATTGAGTCGACAAAATGAAGCCGTGGCCCGAATCGCCGCTGCCTACACCTGGCTCGGTCTCGCTGCCAGGCTACCGCCTTCGCACAAATCCGATTTCAGCCAAAGCCTCGTAGACCTCTTCCAAAGTCTTCTCACCAAAATTTGAAATGCCCAGCAGATCCTCACGGGTGCAATGGAGCAGATCATTGATCTTGAAGATCCCCTTCTCCTCCAAACAGTTCGTCGTTCGCACCGACAAACCGATTTCGGCCGTGCTCATCTCAAGCTTCTGCTCAAGATCGCGTGATGCTTCTTCGGCCCGACTTACTGGAATACGGGTTCCCATGGGTCATCCCTCCCCCACCTCTTGAAAACAAAACGTGCCCCGCCGAAACCGCACGCCCCAAGAAACTGTAGGGAGTTACGACAGCTGAACACAACAAATGACTGTGTTGATGGGCCGTCGATTCGGCGTGCATGATGCGGCATTGGCTTGTCCGGCGATCGACCATTGGGAACAGCGACCGTGCCGCCACTGCCCTGGTTGACTGCGACCTATCGGCACAGCCTGTCGCCACGTGGGCAGCAGTATAGCAGCCCACCATTGAAACGCAGCCATCTTGTCGCGGATTTTGTAAAAAAACAACAGGGTGCTAGCAACCACTCCCAATAAGTGGGGGACTGCGATCGTTGCCCGATCTCGTCTATAATCGGCGGACGCGGGCCATGGTTTGGTCGACCATGGGGAATCAGTCCAAGAGCGTCTGTCCTTTTTTTCACAGCTGCTCGCCGCACATCGCCTGCCACCCAACGGTATTCGGCCAGCCAATATCAAAGTGGCAATGTCATAACCCTTTCGGAATCACGCCCCCAGTTGCGTCGTTTCCGTTGGTCGCTGGAATTGGTCGCGGGATGATCCGATTTCGGCCTGCCGGCAAACTGAATGATCGGATCATCCAACTGCGGCGGCGGCTTCGTCGCATCAAGACAAATACGGGCATTCCATGACGCTCCAACCAGATAACAACCAGGACAAGATTCTTGCCGGCCTGACCGACGCCCAGCAGCAAGCGGTGACACACATCGACGGGCCGTTGTTGATTCTCGCCGGCCCAGGAAGCGGCAAGACACGCGTGGTGACACATCGCATCGCCTACATGATCCAGCGAGGAGTGCCCGACTATCAGATTGCGGCGTTGACGTTTACCAACAAGGCCGCGGACGAAATGCGTGGCAGACTTCAGCGGCTTGCTCCCTCGTCACGTGTCTGGACCGGGACCTTCCATCGTTTCTGTTCACGATTGCTACGTCAACATGCTTCCTTGGTCGGCTTGCACGAGAACTTCTCGATCTATGACACCGATGACAGCAGCCGGTTATTGAAAGAGGCGATTCGTGACGCGTCGGTCGACTTGGTCCGCGAAACTTCCGGACGGATCGCGTCAGCGATTAGTAGTGCCAAAAACAAATTGGTTACGCCCGAGGATTACAAGCCGGCCCCAGGCAATCCTGTCGGTGCCATGGTCGCCCGCGTTTATCCGCATTACCAAAAGCGTTTGCTGTTGGCCAACGCGGTCGATTTTGATGACTTGCTCTTGCACACGGCACTGTTATTGCGGAACAACGCCGAGCTGCGTCGAGGTCTGGACCAGCGGTTTTGTTACTTGATGGTCGACGAATACCAGGATACAAACTTTGCACAATACACAATCGTTCGCGCGTTGTCGATCAATTATCCGAACCTGGCGGTAACCGGTGATCCCGACCAGTCGATATATGGCTGGCGAGGTGCATCGATCCGCAACATCCTGGACTTCGAGAAGGACTTTCCTCGCGTCAGAGTTGTGCGGCTGGAACGAAACTATCGGAGCACGAAGTGCATTTTGCGAGCGGCGGACCAGTTGATTGCCAACAATGTTCAACGCAAGTCCAAGCGGCTTTACACGGACAACCCCGAAGGGCAGCCGGTTCGCCTGACAGCTTATCGAACCGGACGAGCGGAAGCTGACGCAATTGCGGCCCGCATCGCCAACCAGATTGCCACCGGCCAGAGACGTCCCAAGGACTTCGCGATCTTCTACCGAACGAACGCCTTCTCGCGATCGCTTGAGTTCGCGATGCGGCATGCAGGGCTACCTTATCAAATCGTGCGAGGGCTCGAATTTTATCAACGAAAGGAAGTCAAGGACATCCTTGCCTATCTCCATTTGGTGAACAACCCGTCGAGTGATGTTGCCCTGTTACGCATCATCAACACACCTCCGCGACGGATCGGCAAGGCGACACTCGATCGCTTGCGCCACCATGCACGTCACCAAGGAACCTCGCTGTTAGAGGCCGCGCGCCAATCGGGCCTGATCGAATCGTTGAACAAGCGATCGGCTCTGTTCGTGGCAAAATTCGTGACCATGTACGACACGCTAAGTGCAACAGTGGCCGATTCGGTGGAGGAGTTGGTCCGGCGCGTACTGGACCAAACCGGATATCGCGATTGGCTGCAAGTGCAAGAAACCGAGGAAGCAGAACAACGGCTCGAGAATATCGAGGAATTGATAACCGATGCCCGGGAGTTTGACGAGTCACTTCCGGAAGATGGCGGGCTCGACGCGTTCTTGGAACAGACCGCATTGGTGGCCGATATCGATGGCTGGGCCACCGAGCCCGATTGCGTCACGATGATGACGCTGCATGCGGCCAAAGGACTTGAGTTTCCCGTTGTCTTCATCGTCGCGATCGAAGACAATATGCTGCCTCACGAACGGAGCAAGGACGAAGCAGGCAAAGTCGAGGAGGAACGCCGGCTGTTTTTTGTCGGCATGACACGAGCCGAGCAGGAACTGCATCTCAGTTGTGTTCACGAACGAGGGTTTCGAGGCGAATCTCGGATGACGGCGCCTAGCCAGTTTTTGATGGAACTGCCACGCGATGAAATGGAAGTGACTGGGCAGATCGGGTACGGTTCGGATGTTGATTTGGATGACGAGCTGGAAGACGATTTCGACTGGAAAGCATGGGAGGATGACGAGCCGATATTCCAAGTGGATGCTCCGCCACAATCGACCGGTTTGCCCGAGTCGTCCGCGACCGGCGAGACCAGTCCCAAGGTTGGATTGGGCGGCGTCCGTACGGCAGCAGATATGATGCGAGACGACGTCGAGGAACAGCCCCCCTGCTCGCCCGACACTTTCCGGCGTGGCATGGCCGTTCTGCATCCCGACTACGGACTTGGTCACATTGTCACCTTGGGAGGCTCGGGCAAGCGGCGTGTCGCGTCGGTCCGATTTGTTTCTCAGCCCAGCACCGTTACATTCAACTTGGCACACAGCCCGCTCCGACCGATTAAGACCGGAAACACAAACCAAGAGTAACGTTGTTGGCAAGCATTCACGGCCAGACGCCGTGAACAGCAAGGCTTCGCCCCCGGGACCGTATTCTCCGCGAATGGGCCAAATGCGAGTTTTCAAGAGACAGGGTTGCTCATGAGTCAACTGTTCACCAAGATTTCCCAGCTGAAGACGGCGGAGGCACTGCGTCAGTATCTTCACCAACAGCGCCTCGAATTGCCGGTCGACGACCGGATCCTGACCGCCGCGGAACAGTCGCCTCTAGCCCGCACCTTGCGGATCGGTCGGATGCGAGCGGGCAATCGGTGGGCGATCCATCCGATGGAGGGCTGGGACGCAAATCCCGATGGCAGCCCGAGCGAACTGACTTTGCGACGATGGGAGCACTTTGGACGCAGCGGTGCCAAGCTGATTTGGGGTGGTGAAGCGGTTGCCGTGCAACAGGACGGCCGGGCAAATCCGCGTCAGCTGCTGGCAACACTCCAGAACAAGTCCGGACTTGCCAACTTACTCCACCGACTGACCGTTGCACACAAGAAATGTTTTGGACGCACTGACGACCTGATCGTCGGACTCCAATTGACCCATTCGGGCCGATTCAGCCGACCCAACTCGCACCGCCTCGAGCCGCGAATCGCATTCCATCACCCGCTGCTTGACCCTCGGTGCAAGATCGATCCGACGGATGATCGAGTCGTCTGGACCGACAGCCAGTTCGAACGGCTGATCGACCAGTACGTAATGGCGGCCGGCCTGGCTCGCGATGTGGGGTTTTCTTTCGTCGATGTAAAAGCGTGCCATGGATACTTGCTGCATGAAACACTCAGCGGCCGCACGCGTCCCGGTTTGTATGGTGGCGATTTCGAAGGACGTACCCGG
>JAJSAJ010001090.1 GCA_024274855.1 Planctomycetota bacterium
GGACGAAACGTCGCGACACGAAGCGTTGCAGAGTTTTCAACGTTTCGATTTGAGCGAAGTGCCCTATATGCCGCGAGCATCATTTCGGAGATACCGTTACTGCTGGGAAAGCCGGAGATCACGAAAGAGGCAAATCGTGAGCTCTTGAAGCGAGGCCTTCCGCTTGGGAGACAGACTATGTTGCGTCTTTGCATCCTCTGGCTGGCAGGCTTATGCGCCGTGCCGGCAATGGCCGGCGACTCGGTATCGTCGCCCAAGCTGTCCGTCCTGATTGTCGACGGCATGAACAACCATGATTGGCCGAGAGCCACTCGGATCCTCAAGGATATCCTGCTTAGCAGCGGTCGGTTCACGGTCGAGATCGCGACCAGTCCCGCGGCCGACGCTTCCAAGGAGGCATGGGACGAGTGGCGGCCTGCGTTTACCATGTATGATGTCGTCTTGAGTAATTTCAACGGTGGTCACAAGCCGACTGGTGTTCGTTGGCCGAAGGAATTGGAAACGGCATTGGAAGACTATGTCAACGGCGAGGGTGGCCTGGTCATCTACCACTCGGCCAATAATTCATTTCTTAACTGGCCCGCCTATAACCGGATGATCGGGCTGGGCTGGCGAGGTCGGAGCTTTGGCCCTGGTCTGATCGTAAGCCCCGATGCGAAGGTCGTTCTTGTACCGAAAGGCCATGGCCGGAACCCGGGCCACGGACCGGAACATGACTTTCAGATCACGCTGCTCAACACCGCGCATCCGATCACTAAAGGGCTGCCGAACCGTTGGCTGCATCCGCATGACCAGTTGACACACGGTCAACACGGGCCGGCTGAGAATATGACTGTCCTGACTTACGCGTATTCAAAAGACTCTGGTGAAAACGAGGTTATGGACTGGGTGATTCCCTACGGAAAAGGTCGGATCTATGTGACGATGCTCGGACATCTTTGGAAGGGCAAGCCGGATACCGCCATGCGGTGCATTGGTTTCCAAACGATGCTGATTCGCGGCTGCCAGTGGGCGGCGACCGGAAGCGTGACGTATCCGATTCCCAAGGAGTTTCCCACCGCCACTGAGATGCGGTTGCGTCCCGAAACGACGCTGAAGAAAACGGAAGACCACGTGACAGAGACCATCCATGGCGGCAAGACGATCTTTGCGATCAGCAGTCCGAGTGGGATCGGTCGTGCTACGATCCATCGAGAATCGTGGCCGGATCATGTGATACTGCGACTCTATCTGCAAGGGTTGGAGAGATTGACGATCAGCAATGGCTTGATGACATTCGAAGCATCTGTTTTAAGCCATGGCACACACCGAAGACTGCTGCGAGTCGTCCAGGGCGATTCGGCCAATGTCGGGAAAGAGAGGGGACACCGCTGGACCGAGATCAAGGTACTCGATGCGAATGGAAAACCTCTCGGCGGCTTGCCCGAAAAAGGCGGATACTTCGAAATAGCTCTACCCAAAACGCTGTTCGGACGGAGCACGAGGTCGTTGACGATCAACTGGATCGATTTCTATCGCTAGTGAATTGCCGTTCGAGGCGTTCACAAGTCAATGTCAAGTCAAGTCAACAAGTCAATCGGGTCAGGTCTTGATATTTAAGTTTTGGAGTGTTCTATTTCGGATACTGTCACGTCCATCGCATGATCGAGGAAATCGGCGGGCGGCCGATCAAGCAAGGAGAGTCGTTTCAAGCCGCGTTCATCGTCGGATACTTCGATTCGATTTCCGAGATCCGTCAGGTCTATGATCAATACAAAGGCCACACGGGCCTTGAAGTGACGGAAAGTGGGTGGAAACTTCTGAAGTAACACCGGAGGACGAAAGGACTGGCGACGTCCTAGCGTTGCCCCTTCTCCTCCACGATGCTGCCGAAGGACGGTTTGTCGAGAATCACCTGGGTGGCCTTCGATCTCGGGCTTTCGATGCCCGAGAGATTCACCGCGCTTACCGCGTAGGAATGCTTCTCGCCCATCTTGACTCCCGTGTCGGCGCAGAAGCGTCCGCCGTTGGCGAATCTGTTGAGTTTCTTGCCGTCACGGTAGATGTTGTAGCCGATGACGTTTTTCTCCGGGCTCCTCGTCCATCGGAGTTCGACCGCATCGAGCCGGTTCTTTGCCAGAAGGCCCTTCGGCGCGGAGGGAGCCCGGCTGCTGAGCTTTTCGTCCAGGACCCGGTAGGGCCGGTCTTCAGCTTGAAGATGCCCTCCCCTGCCTCTGCCCCGCTCGCCGTGAATTCTGGGATTCCGGAGGGGCCACCGTTCTGAGCCGCGGCCATGAGTACCAGTGGTGTTCCAAGCCCACCCACGGCCACGGCCGTCGCCAAACAGACAGCTATTGCCGGAACGGCCCGAAGGGTGCTGAGCACCATTGGTACCTGACCCCGGCTTCTTGCACCGCCCGCAGGCAGGAGCACCGACCAGTCCATGCTGATTCCGCGAAACATTGCGTTCTCCTTGTCCGTTTGGTGTGGACCATGGTGATGACGGATTGAAGTATGTCACAA
>JAJSAJ010001091.1 GCA_024274855.1 Planctomycetota bacterium
ATCAAGGAATCCGTCCGGCGTGACGACTCCCGGCGACCAAGCGATTACCTTTTCTTCGCCTTCAGGCAACTGCTCGTAGTCATCTCGCAAAAAGCGATCCCAATTTGGGAGTCGTTCAGTGCTTACAGTTGGCCGACAACTGACATATCGCTGGAGGTTCCAGCCGTCAGCCGCATACCCGATCGGATCCCTTGACAAGAACCGCCCCAGCTCCGCACTCAGGCAACGGTGCCAATAACAACACAGGCTTGTTTCTTTATCGTACCTTCGACCGGCTTAAGAATACTCAAGATCGTAGTTGGAATCACTACGACTATTGGACTAGGTGGCGTCGCAGATAGTCAATACCCCGGATAAGCTGTAGACTTACCGTTCCAACGCATCACCCGCCGTATCGACGATCGCGGTGACATTAACTTTCACATCCGGCAAGTCGTAAATCCGCCCGTCGTCGCACGTGCTGTCCCCTTTCTATCGGCTCGATCCGGCCGGCGATATCGAAAGAGCCGACGTTCTGACTATCTCAGTTAGAACAAGTGGTCCCGAGTTTCTGATTGGACCCGGAGTAACAGATCCGACCAACAAACCGATTCTGTCGTGCAACGCTTCAGCAGCTCACGGCAAGGGCGAGGCGGCCAATTCGTTATCCGTGCCAGGCTTTCCGGTGGATTTCCGGATCAACTTGCTGGTATGATCCAAACTGGAGTCGCCACGGCAATGGTTGAGCCACCCGGCATTTACGGTGCTTCGCGACAAGTCAACCAGTCTGTAAAACCGTTCTTCGTGATTTGACAACCTGTCTTTCCATGCCCAGACGGAACCGGAGATCAGTTCTAATGTCACTCATGTACAAGACAATAGTTTACTTGACGGTATTCTCGTTTTTGATAACCGCCCCTTGGTCGGCAGTTGGTCAGAAACCTGCTACGCGGGTCAACATTGACGTACTACGACAAATGCGTCACGAAGCGGCCCACCGCACACGACGCATGATCTTCAACAATGATGGCGATGATGTGATCTACACCAAGAAGGAACCGACAGCCAAAGCGCTGTTGGCGTTGCGGACCACGCCGCTGGCCGGCAGCCAGGTAGACAGCATCTTCTACAGCAACTCGCTCTGCTTCGGCGATGCTCTGCACAACAGCAAGGTGATGGAACCGTTCACGTGCCGCGAAGCCATGTTTAAGGACAACGGCCTGCCGCAACTGATGGCGCGCGGAATCGATCCGCTCCAAGTCATGGTCGATTTCGGCCGTCGGCACAACATCGAGGTTTTCTGGGACATGCGAATGAACGATACGCATGACGCGGCCATCGGCGGGTACGGACCTTACCTGCGGCCCAAGTTCAAGTTGGACCACCCCGAGTACCTGGTGGGATCACGCGACCGGCAGCCACGGCACGGTCCCTGGACATCCGTCGACTATGCGCAACCGGCAGTACGTGAAATGGCATTTCGTTTCTTTGAAGAGGTGTGCCAGAACTTCGACATCGATGGCGTGGAGATGGATTTCTTCCGGCATCCCTGCTTCTTCAAAACCGTGGCCCACGGCGCGCAGGCAAGCCGGCAACAACGGAACATGATGACGGAACTACTCCGCCGTATCCGTAGGATGACCGAACGCGAAGCACAGCGTCGAGGACGGCCCATCCTGATCGCCATGCGCGTGCCTGACAGTGTCGAGTATTGCCGAGGTATCGGGTTGGATCTGGAAAAATGGCTGGACGAGGACCTGTTGGACATCCTGATCGGCACGGGCTATTTCCGTTTGAATCGATGGGAATACTTGATCAAGCTGGGGCATCGGCACGGAGTGCCCGTTTATCCTTGTCTCAGCGATTCTCGGATCCGGACAGACACGCGTTTTAAACGCAGTTCCCTCGAGAGCTACCGAGGGCGGGCAATGCGAGCGTGGAGTGCCGGGGCAAACGGAATCTATCTGTTCAATTATTTCAATCCACATGGCCCCGTCTGGCGCGAACTCGGCGACCCCGACTCACTACGCTCGATGGACAAACTCTATTTCGTTACGGTGCGCGACGGCGCACCGGACCGCTATCTGGCCGGTGGAAACCGATATCGCAACGAGCCCATACTGACACCGAATAACCCGCATCCGATTCCCGCGGACAAGCCGACCGAGATCGAACTGGTCGTCGGAGATGACCTTGCAATGGCACAACAACAAGGACTTCGGCCCAAGGTCACCTGCCATCTTCAAACCCTTGGCATCGGCAATATCACAGTGGCACTCAACGGACACACGCTTGAGGATCCAACGGTCGTGGACGACTGGATCGATTTCCCGGTACCACCTCGGTATGTCAGGCAAGGCGTCAATCGATTCGGTTTCGTCGCACAACCGGAAAAGAAAACCGAAAACCAGAGTCCAAAGTGGAACATAGTCCATGACGGCAAGAAGATGCCAAGTCTTCCGTGGCGAAGAATGAAATCAACCGGCAACTGCGTAGCTGAGATTCGAGATGGCAAGCTGTTCATCGCCGATCGAGGAACGGACCCTGGCAACTATACCTTCTTCCGCTACCCCTGCTTCATCAATCCCTCGAAACAGACGATTATCGAGGCGAGGTTAAAGCCGGTCTCGGGCTGGAGTAGCATCATGATCGAAAACGGCAAGTCCGCCTAAGAGATTCAGTTCTTTCCCGGCCGGGTGCAAGCCAGGTATTGCGGGCTGTCCCACGCGATGAACACGACCAGTGCATTTCACACGTACCGCATTGTGATCAAGGATAAGGACTTTCAGGTTCTGGTCGACGGCGAACTCAAGATCGACGGCACCGGCAAGTTCACACGTCCGGCATACAATGGCCGCAGCGGCATATCGTTTGGCGCCGCGAACAGTCCCAATTTAGGTGAAGCGTACTGGGAATCGGTCAAGATCTGCAACCCGGCCCGATCACTTAACGATCTGGTGCTTGAGATACGGCTGTCCAAGTAAACGGCCACGCACAACCGTCACCAGCCGACAGGCGGTGTGGCAGCTAAAACCACGAGTGACTCCATCTACCAGAGAAAAACAACATGCCGGTTGGCAGACGGGGAAACGGGGACTGGCGGCCTTGATCGTACGCCGATCCAGCAGCGGGCAAACAGGTTCCGGCTGCAGTTCCAAACCTCTTGTAGTGTCCTGGATTACACCATGTCCCGCTCGGCAAGCGGGACCTACCTGGACCACCTTACGATCAAGGCCGGGACTGGCACACTCCCCTTGGGGAACTGTGCAGGTTGGGCAACCCTTGGTGCCGTGGGACGTGTACACGTCACCGTCGCACGACATGCAACTTTAGCCAGCTTGTGCAGTTTGCGACGAAAACGGTGCCAGTGTCCCTCTCTAAAGCGGAGTGATCTGTACATCGTCGACAAAGAATGTCCCCTCCGAGTTGCTGCTCGACCAAACCAGGATCTTCATGCTGTGCACACCGGCAAGAACGGTAAAGACTCCGTTGAGGACTTCCCATCGTCCGATCATGTTCGACGCGGTTCGTATCGGCCCAACAAGGCCTTTGCCTGTTGCTTGGGTGTTCGTATAGCAACTGGTGTAGAGCCCGATCGTCCCCGCATTTACACTGGAACAATACACACTGCATTCAATTCGGTAACGCTGCCCCTCAGTGACGGGGAAGTGGGGCGAGTAGGCACGGCGGTGGTCTTTTGCCGGGCTATCCATCCGAAACTTGAGCGATGTTTTTCCGGAACTCGCCTTCTCGTCCGAAACACTGACCTCATTTCTTGACAGCTTCCAAGTCTTGCTGTTGCCTTCGAATTGCCACGAATGGGCCTTGCCCGGAACAACAACCGGCTTTGGCTTCGCCTGGGGTTTCGGAACCGTGATGCCTGCGGATCTTACGAGAAAAGTAGAGAGTTCATCGGCTATGATCTCGTGTCCTTCCGCATTGGGGTGTGCTTGATCGGTGAAGTAGTCTTCGATATCTTCACGCCCGAGTCTCGCAAAAGCCTATGCGAAACGAACGCTCGACCTGGCAATGCAAGGGCCGACGACTAAAGTGATCATCCAGGCAATCCGTATCGGTGATCTCGCGATCTGCGCGATGCCATTCGAGGTGTTCGCGGAAACCGGCCTTGAGTTGAAAGCCAAGAGCCCGGCCGCCGATACGTTCGTTGTGGAACTGGCCAACGGAGGCTACGGTTACCTGCCAACGCCCGAGCAGCACAAGCTGGGCGGCTACGAAACCTGGTTGACGACCAACAAGGTACAGAAAGACGCCTCCGTGATCCTTGTCAACAACCTGTTGAAAATGCTCAATGAGCTTTTCCCCAGGTGAAAGACGTTCATTGGCCAGGAATCCTGACGGCCAATTCCGTTGCACTCGGATCCGTCCAACCGACATCCAGACATTCGGGCAACACGATTAACCGGCAATCCTGTTCTGCCGCTGTTCGGATCATGCCTGTTGCGCGCTCGATATTCCCATTGACGGCGCCCGGCTGAATCGTCATCTGCCCGACTGCGAGTCGCATTTTCCGACAGTTTGCCATAATGACCTGATCGCCAAATCGCTTAAGATCAATTGGAGGGGAACAAACAATGATGAGTGTGGCGAAGGCGTCACGCTAATCCGGATCCAATTCACCGTCTTGCTCACCGTGCCTTGCTGTATTGGGCGAACCTGATGGGTATCGCCGCCACATCGGAATTCGGTTTTCATCTTCCAATATGCGCGCACCGCGCGCGCATCCTACGAAGCAAGATTCTAGCCCGGACCTGCTCTCAAGTGACAGAACGCTGAACACAAATGCCTCCTGTCACTTTGTTTCCGCAATGCTAAAGCTGCGGTCCACTTTGACCGTTTGTCCATTGGGGTACGTCACGCGCACTTCGATGGAATGCCGGCCTGGTTTGATCTGCCTGGTATCGGTAATCAATCGATAGTGATGGGGCATTGTCAGGCCTTTTGTCGCGGGACTCGGCGCTGCATAACTCGGCATC
>JAJSAJ010001092.1 GCA_024274855.1 Planctomycetota bacterium
TCGAGTCGTGCGATGCTCGTGGCCCCGTGCAGTGGACCATATCAACAATCGGCCCGACTGCTCTGCAACCAAACGCAACATCGTCTGCTGTTTTGCAGAGACGACGGACCGGTAGGGCGGAGGCCCCGGATTTGACAGGTTGCTTGCTTTCACATGACGGCCCTGCCGTCCTAGAATCCATAAAAACAAATACGAGGGAGAATCAGACTGATGGCAAAAATGATTGCATTTGATCAGGAAGCACGAGATGCGATTCGTCGAGGTGTTTCAAAGTTGGCCCGCGCGGTCAAGGTCACACTAGGCCCCAAAGGCCGAAACGTCATTTTGCAAAAAAGCTTCGGCGCGCCGACCGTAACCAAAGATGGTGTGACTGTTGCCAAAGAAGTTGACTTGGAAGATGTCTACGAAAACATGGGCGCACGCATGGTCCGTGAAGTAGCCAGCAAGACGAGCGATGTGGCGGGGGACGGTACGACAACCGCGACCGTCTTGGCCGAAGCGATTTTCAATGAAGGGACCAAAGCCGTTGTTTCGGGTGTTAATCCGATCCAGCTAAAGCAGGGGATCGAAGCGGCCGTCAACGATATCACCGCTAAACTCAAGAATATGTCGACCAAGGTGAAGGACAAGGACGCAATGGCCAACGTGGCGACCATTGCCTCGAACAACGATCCTGAAATCGGCCAGCTCCTTGCAGCCGCGATGGAGAAGGTCGGAAAAGACGGGGTCATCACGGTGGATGAGGGCAAGAGCCTGACGACGGAGGTCGAGTGGGTCGAGGGAATGCAGTTTGACCGAGGCTATCTCTCGCCGTACTTCGTCACCGATCCCAACAGCATGCAATGCGTCTTGGAAGACCCGTATATCCTGATCTTTGAAAAGAAGATCAGCAGCATCAAAGACATGGTGCCCCTGTTGGAGGCTGTTGTCCAGCAGAGCAAGCCCATTTTGATCGTCGCCGAAGACATTGACGGGGAAGCGTTGGCCACTCTGGTCATCAACCGTCTGCGTGGCACGATGCAATGCTGTGCGGTCAAAGCACCCGGCTATGGTGATCGCCGAAAAGCCATGATGGAAGATATTGCGATTCTGGCCGGTGGTACGGCGATCTTCGAGGCGCTTGGCGTCAAGCTCGAATCGGTTACCTTGGCTGAGTTGGGTCGGGCCAAGAAAGTGATCATCGACAAGGACAACACCACGATCATCGAAGGGGCGGGCAAGAGCTCTGATATCAAGGGCCGAATCGATCAACTCCGCCGTGAAATCGACAATGCAACAAGCGATTACGATCGCGAAAAGCTGGAAGAGCGGCTGGCCAAACTAGCCGGTGGCGTTGGCAAGGTCAACGTCGGCGCGGCAACCGAGATCGAGATGAAGGAGCGTAAGGCTCGCGTCGAAGACGCCTTGCACGCGACACGTGCGGCGGTGGAAGAAGGAATTCTACCGGGTGGTGGCGTGGCACTGCTTCGAACCAGCATGCAAGTGAAACCCTCGGACGATATGAGTCAAGATGAAAAAATCGGGTATGGCATCGTGCAACGGGCCTGCCGTGCGCCGTTGACCATGATTGCCAAGAACGCCGGGCAGGATGGCGGAATCGTCTGTGAAAAAGTTGCCGATGGCAAGTCTCACTTCGGCTACAACGCACTGACCGACACGTTCGAAGATCTCGTCAAAGCCGGGGTCATCGACCCCACAAAGGTCGTTCGAACGGCATTGGGCAACGCGGCGAGTGTCGCTGTACTGTTGCTGACCAGCGACGCGCTGATCGCCGAGAAGCCGACCGACGATAAGAATGACAAGGGCCCAGGCCCAGGCGGCTATGACGACATGTATTGCACCCGGGCCGGCTCGGCCGATCGGTGAACCAAGAACTTGGTACAAAACTGGTTCAGCAGATGCAACCGCACGCGGTTAAGCACTCGGACAATCCGGTTTGTGACGGACGATAATAACCCCGTCGCCCATTATTAGGGTGACGGGGTTTCTCGTTGCCAAATCACCCGTCGCGTCGAAGGTCGACGTTGGCCGCTGCGGCCCGCTGAGCGTACCAGCGTTTCCAACTCGGCTCGCTGTAGGCGTAGTTGACACCATCCGGGACAAGGGACGTCAGAGCTGCCAGAACCGACTTATTCTGGATTTCTCGTTCAACCAACTTGGCACCCCCGCCAGTCGAAAAGCCACCACCACCGGCCGGCGAAAAGCCGGCTTGATAATTGCCACCGCCACTGCCTTGGATTCGGAACCGGTGTTTCGTCGTCAGCGCATCAATCAACGCAGGAATCGCCTTCGGATTCTCGAGACGGCCGAGCACCCATCCAGCCCGGTTGACAAGGCCATTGTCTTTGTCGCTAAGCATCTTCGTCAAGAAAGCGACTGCGTAATCGGTATCGTGACGCTTTAATTCGTCAATACACCGCTCGCGAAGTTCCCGGTCCGGATCCGAAATGGCGCACCGAATCATCGATTCAACCGACGTCGTCGTGGGAAACCGCCCGAGCACTCTCAGGCAAACCGATTTTAGCTGAGTTGGTTCCTTTCGATCGGTCAGTATTTCAGCCAGAGCGGGAACGGCCATCGCACTATCGATCGCCTGAAGCTGCTGCAACGCATCCTCGCTATCTTTGCGCTGCCGCACAACAGAACTCCGCCAACGGCGAATGCGTGCTCGCCACTGACTCTGCTCAACCTCACGCCGCTCTTTGCGCGCCTCGAGTTCCACTTCCTGCGGCAAACGCCACGCTCCTTTGTATCGCACATAGCCATGACTCTTTCGCCACTGATCCACTTGCATCCACTTACCGTCAATCTTGCTATACCCAAGCACGCGGCGCGCGGCCGCATGATCTGCATCCAACTCCAAAATCGCACGCAAATGTGTCTCACGCTCAGTTTTCAGGCCGTTCTTGCGGCAGTATTCCGCCATCTTCCATTGCCCGGCCACGGTGTCGGGAACTTTCGGAAGCAATCGCTCGTATTCCTCGAGGGTCGGCGATTTCGCAACGACCCGGTCAACTTGCTCGATAGACAGGGTCAATCGCCCCCCCATGAGTGGCTGGATCTCGTACACCCTGGCCGGTTTTTCGTTCCGATTAAGCCACTCGCCTTCAATGTACCCACCGTGCTTCAGAAAGAACTCCTCGGCCCCTGCCGGAACGCCGGCGCACACCAGCTCAAGGGTCGCCGCCATACCAATGATTATCAGTGTTCTAGTCATACATGCTCTAGCCATACATGCCTCCGACCGCCCTAATCGGCCCCGCTCAATACTGAATGCCTCTCGCCCGTGTCCGCCTGTCGCGTCTAGGTTTCGTCTAGGTTTAGTCTCAAAACGGAAACGCTGCATCTCCGAGTTCTGAGCCAAAGCCTAGCTCCAGTATAAGAGGATCGAGGCCGGTTCAGCAAATCATCCGTATCCGGAAAGCTCCAAAAGACGTGACCGAGTCCGGTTGTGCGAAAAGACAGGATGGGGCTCGACTGAATAGTCGCCAAACCCCCAAAAGGCCGGCAAATCGGAGTCACTTGGCCTCCGTGTCGAGTCGCTTGCAAATGAACGTCACCTCCGGATCAACAGCCGCATTACCGGCTCGCAACGTCTCATGAACATAGCGTTGCGGCGTACGAGACCCTGGAACCCGAAAGCTGTCCCCTTTTTGCAGAATAGGACGTGCTTCAGAAATGGCCCCGAAACTCCGGGTTCCCGCAGCTTGGCATGGAAACCAGACACCCTGTCCCGCCGAATCCTCAAGATAAAACTCGGGATAACAATGCCCGGGCACCCAAACCAATCGCGCCGGGATGTTCACGGCACGGCACATGGCAATGATCAGCGATGAAAGCTCTTCACAGTCCCCCGATCCATCCTGCAGGGCCTCCGCTGCACTTTTGATCTTCGGATCGAACTGATAGCGAACTCGTTGGCGAACCCAGTCATAAATCGCTTCGACTTTCTTCCAGGCCAGCTTGTGCCTTGCAGTAATCTCGCGTGCCAGTTGTTCAATCTTGCGATCCTGGCTCTCAATGTACGGACTTGGCTTCAAGTACTTCCGAAGCGACCGCGGCAGCTTCGACGGGATTCGCATATCATCCATCTTGGGCAATGTCGCGATATCCCGCTTGGTGATCTCCAAGGTCAGAAGAGCTTTCGCCTGCTGGCCCGCGGCCAATCTTGGAATCGTCACAACCAACTGCTTGACCGTGTGGTCCAACAGACGTTCTCGCACCGACCGCACTTGCGGCGATACGTCTCTTTCGACAACCGTTACTGTCTGTTCAGGCCAGTTGATCGGGACAGGCAGGGTCGCAACAATGCCGGTTACCGGGCCACCATGTGTGCGCACAATGACGCCGATTTGCCAGCGAGTTGTTCGCGAGTTGACCAGGTGAATCCGACTGCTCTCCGCACGCTGGTCCGCGGAAAGAGCGAGTGTTGCCCCGAACAGGCAGACGGCAACCGCCCCTGGAAACCAAATCGCGGCATGGCTGTTTGTTCTTGGGTTGATCATGATAGGGTGCAACTTCCCAAGCCATTTCCCACATTGCCTCATCCGGCGCCCGGCACGATCAATGCGATCAAGATCGGATAACATCGACGACAAACGTCTATCGGCTGCTCACCAGCATTGATGCGGCTTTCAGGCCGGACCGGTCAACTCGCCAATCGCCGCAAATCGATCCGACCGTTATTCAGGAGGCAGCAGTTCACGGATGAACCGAACGGTCGGCCGACCGAGGCCTCGCCCCGTTTTACCCTTTAAATACTCAGCAACATAACGTTGTGGCTCTTTTTTTTCAGGGACTTTGATTGCGTCCCCCTTTTGAAGGATGGGCAACAGTTCGAGCACGTGTCCAAAAACCGATTTTTCCCTCAGTTCGCATGGGATCCAGTACCCTTTGCCGTCTTTGTCTTCGAGATAAAACTCCGCATAGCAACTCCGAGGTACCCAGACTGTCCGTGCGGGGATTTTCCCCGCGCGGCAGAGTGCAATAAACAGGCTGGTTATGTCTTCGTGGCTTCCATGACCGTCGCGCAGAATCTCGGCCGCGCCATTGAGTCGTTCGTTACGATCTTCAATATGTTCCAGAACCCACGTTTGGAGCGCTTCCACCTTCGCCCAACCGCCCTCATGCGCACTGAGGATTTCTTTTGCCTTGCCACGGATCCTTGCGTTACGACATTCGATCAGCGGGCTGGCCGCGAGGTGCTTGCCGACACTGCGAGAAACTTTTGCGGGAATGACCAATTCGTCCGGGGCTGGCAACTCAAGCTGGCGACGAGTAATGGCCAGTGTAACGACTGCCTCCGCGTGATCTCCTGCATCGAGCCGGGGAATTGTGAGAATCATTTGCCGTATCGACCCGTCCAGATTGCGGTAACGCACTCGGCCGACACGGTCCGAAATATTCTCGTCAACAACTTTGACATCTTGTTCCGGCCAATCGGTCGGCACGGGAATCGTGCAGAAGACTCCGGCACACGGTCCAGTACGCGCCTGCACCATCATTCCTGTTCGCCACCGATGCCGCCGCTCGGTCGGCAGATCCGCCGACTGCTTCGTCCCAAATCCCGACGATGCGATCGGCTGTTTTCGGCCAAACCCGAGTTGGGCCCATGTTGGTGTTGCCGAGTGAAGAACGAGACAGAAAACGGCCACTTGCACAATGTTCACTAAACTAACGTATCGCACGGAAACACCTCTTATTTCGCATCCGTCTAACTGGCCCGTACCAGA
>JAJSAJ010001093.1 GCA_024274855.1 Planctomycetota bacterium
ATTGTTCGGCAACTTTCCATTTGGCGAAAGTTGTCAGGAAATCGGCCAATGACTGGTATTCTTGTGTTGTCGCACAGGCAACCACGAAACCGCAATTCAGATTGTTGATAGTGATAGGTTTGGATGGCTCATTGGCCAGAATGCAATCGATGCATAGACCCGCACCGGCAACCGGTCCAAGATGGTAGGAGACGGGGCCACGTTCTTCAGCTCGGTCGGGTTCGATGCCTCGTGCCCGCAGCAGGCGAACTGCGACCAGCGTCTCGGCGACGCGCCATCCCAGCACCGTTTCGGGCTGGAGTGTCAGCATGCTGTGTTTGTACGGTTTGTCGGCAACGATAATCTCGTCACACATGCCGCCGTCGCTTGGTTCGATGTCCAATCGCATGCGGCCTTCACGCAGTTTACTCTCCTTCAAGTCGACTTCATAAACGACGATCGCCCGCGGGCCTTCTTGTAGTGAAGCGATTGTTGCGTGCTTTGTGGTCGGCTTAGGCGCGATGTATGATGCGCGACGCTCGGTCTTTGTCCCGGCATAAGTGATCTTGAACGGAATATCCCAGATCGGGCGATCATTATATACCGGGCGCCGACCAGTTTGCGTTGCCAAGCTGAACTGGGGGATCATGAAGAGCTGGCAGTCGACGGCCTGTACATCGTGGAGGATCTTGTAACGCATATTGATGGGGTACATACGGGTCTTACGAGCGGCCGCACGTATCCGCGAGGGAACTGCGTAATTGTTGACTGCGAAGACGTACGTAAACGGCCTGGCTGTTTCTCGCATTTCCTGACCGCACTGTTTGAAAACCAGGCACGATACCAGGCTTCGGCCCGTATCGCGATCGCGGTCGTATGCGCGGCTGTGCGTGCCCGCACCGATGCCGGCGGTCCAGTGCCAGTTCTGAAAAATGTCGGCGTAAAGATAGTCCAGGCATCGGGCGACCTTCCGGCGCACCGCATTACTCGTCGTGTAATGGTGCATCCATTCCAATGCATAAACGTTCACCGCGTTGTAGCATGGGCTATTGTATTCGGATATGCCGTTATGTGCGGTGAACGCGATCCAGCGGTCCAGGCGGGCCACGCCGTCCTGCTCGAGTTCGGCCTCGTCGAGCGCCCTGCCCAACATCAGCATCGAGGCGGCTTTCAAAAGCCAGATGTTTGTGTAGTCCGGTCCGCTGCCGTGTGATCGAACACCCTTAATGCAACGACGAAGTGCCTTCCGCAGACGACGGAGGTTGTCCGCAGTGAGCTTCTTGTCGTGTTCTATTGCCACATGTGACAACCAAGGGCTCATGAAAGCGACAGCGTTGCGATCTCGAACACGTTGCTCGTCGTGCCACCACCTGAAGTTGCCGAAGGTAGGCGAGTGCTCGTCGGTGTCCTGATGGTCGAGTACCGCCGACAAGACGGCGTTAGCTCTGGCGATCTGCTGTTCGGCTGCCAACAACGCAGCCGCGTACTCCAGACTGTGTTGGCAGACGTCCAGTCGGTTGTGATTCGCATCCACGCGGCGCACCAGGTTGGTTTCTGAATCGAAATGCTTGTCCCCATAGCGAATCGCGCCGTCGCGCAAAAAACGATTCGCTTCAGTGAAATCCGCGGGTGCCGCCCGTCCACTCCAGATGAGCGGGAAGATGAAAACAATAGCGAGTTGGGAGAGTGTGGATGTCAGTACGAACCCCCGCGTTCTTGATGTCATAATTCATGCTTTCTTGGAAAGGTGCTCCATAGCTTTCATGTCTTTGACTTTGCCGATTGTAATCGAACGACACCTCGTGACCAAATCGAATGAATCTGCCATCGACTTCACGATTCGCAACGTGGAGCGAGGTAATTTCGTATTGCGGTGACGACGGTCTTGTTATCCGAGTTTCGC
>JAJSAJ010001094.1 GCA_024274855.1 Planctomycetota bacterium
TCTTGCCTGGCAATTGGGGCAGGCCATGGCCCAGGAACAACTCAGCAAGAACCAGATGGCGAAGGCGATGCGGACGAGCCGCAGCCAGTTGGATCGAATTTTGGATCCGGATAACGATAGCATCCAACTCTCGACGCTGATTAATGCCGCGCGCGTTCTGGGCCGCGAGCTCCGCATCGAACTTGTTTGAACAAGTGAATAAGTGAACACCGGCACCGATACTTCGGGCACCGATACTTCGAACAAGTGAATAAGTGAACACCGGCACCGATACCGCCGATACGTTCTCTGTATAATCATTGGCTTTCACCGTTCCAGCGAGATTTCCACGCAATGAGAATCACCATCTTTGGCTCCGGCTATGTCGGCCTCGTCACGGGCGCCTGCATGGCGGAAATGGGCAATCACGTCGTCTGTTACGACATTGACGCAGACAAGATCGCACGCCTGAACAACGGCGAAGTGCCGATCTACGAGCCCGGGCTTGATGCCTATATTGAACGCAACAGGGAGTCGGGTCGTCTTGAGTTTACGACGGATGTGAAAAAGGCCGTAGACCACGGTCTGTTTCAGTTTATTTCCGTCGGCACGCCACCCGATGAGGACGGTTCCGCGGATCTGCAGCACGTGCTCGCGGTTGCCAGAGCAATCGGCGAGAATATGGATGAGTACCGCATCATCGTTGACAAGTCTACGGTACCCGTGGGCACGGCGGACAAGGTCAAGGCGGAGATTCAGAAGTCACTGGACGGGCGTAGTAAAACTATCGAGTTTGATGTTGTTTCGAACCCTGAGTTCTTAAAAGAAGGTGCCGCGATCGGTGACTTCATGAAGCCTGATCGCATTGTTGTCGGTACCGACAACCCGCGCACCACGGAATTGTTGAAGTCCTTGTACGAGCCTTTCAACCGCAATCATGATCGTGTCATCAGCATGGATATTCGTTCGGCGGAGCTAACCAAGTACGCGGCAAACGCGATGCTCGCAACCAAGATCAGTTTCATGAACGAACTGGCAAACCTTGCCGAGCGGTTTGGTGCGGATATCGAAAACGTCCGTCTGGGTATCGGTTCCGATCCGCGTATCGGTTATCACTTTATCTACCCGGGTGCCGGCTACGGTGGCTCGTGTTTCCCCAAAGACGTGCAGGCGCTGGCGAAATCAGCGGCCGATGCCGGTTATGACGCGGCGTTGCTGAACGCGGTGGAAGAAGTGAATCTGCGCCAGAAGCGACGTATTTTCCAAAAAATCCAGGCGCATTATGACGATGATCTGCAAGGCAAGACCATCGCCATGTGGGGCCTGTCGTTCAAACCGAACACCGACGATATGCGAGCCGCACCGAGTCGCGTGATCATGGAAGCGCTCTGGGAAGCGGGCGCGTCAGTCCGCGCCTATGACCCTGAGGCTATGGAAGAGGCGGCGAGAATATATCCGGAGCAGGAGGGCCTCACGTTGTGCGACACGGCTTATGGTGCGCTGGACGGCTGTGATGCGCTGGTGATTATCACGGAGTGGCAGGAGTTTCGCAGCCCGGATTTTGAACGCGTGAAAGAGGTCCTGTCAGACCCGGTTATTTTCGATGGGCGTAATTTGTACGATCCCATGCAGCTACAGGCGATGGGTCTCAGGTACTACGCCATTGGTCGCAGTAATGACGATTCTGCGGCGTCGAATAACTACCGACGGCGTAAGACAGACAGGGTTGACAGCTAATAAATAAGTGAATAAGTGAACACCGGCACCCAGAAAGTAGTTTGACGTTAAAACGTTATAGCGTTACTATTCGCTGATGACGAAAACCACCCAAAAACGTGCCACGGTTTATTTCGATCCCGCGTTGCACCGCGCTTTGCGGCTGAAGGCGGTTGAGACAGAGCGCAGTTTTTCAGAACTCGTCAATGATGCAGTAAAATTAGTACTAGCCGAGGACGCTGAGGATTTTGAGGCGTTCGAGCTGCGCGAGGAAGAACCGGACTATTCGTTTGAGAGCGTCGTTAAGGACCTGAAACGACGTGGCAAGATATAAGCTGAGAATAAAGAAATCGGCGATCAAGGAGATTGAGGCAATAGGTACCAAAGCCGATCGCTTGCGCATCGTCAAACGAATAAAATCACTGGCGGATGACCCCAGGCCACGCGGCTCACAGAAGCTTTCCGGGTCGGATCACTATCGGATCCGACAGGGGCGTTACAGGATATTGTACTCGATCAAAGACAAGGATCTCCTTGTTTACGTGATCAGGGTAGCTGACCGGAAGGACGTTTACCGAACGCTTCGGCCGTAGGCTGGGGTCATTTATCCTTGCAATTCTGTCATATGAGTCCCGAATTGCAAGGTTCGTGAAAAGGAACAAACGACATTGAAAATTGACTGCTTCAAGGCCTACGACATACGCGGCCAGATCCCGAACCAACTCAATGCGGATATTGCCTATCGCATTGGCAATGCGACAGCGGAATTTCTCGACGCGAAACGCGTTGTTGTCGGGCGCGATATTCGCCTTTCAAGCGAAGAAATTACCGATGCCGTTTGTCGTGGCCTGACGGATGCCGGTGTCGAGGTACTGGACATCGGGCTTGGTGGCACGGAAATGGTGTATTTTGCGACCGGCCATCTCGAAGCGGATGGTGGCATCATGATTACCGCAAGCCACAATCCTGCGGACTACAACGGCTTGAAACTGGTACGACAAGAGGCGCGACCCATCAGCGGCGACTCGGGCCTGGTGGACATACGGGCACTGGCGCAAAAAGATCAGCGCGTCATGGCAGCGCAGGCTGGCAGCAGAACGGCAACGAATGTTTTTGACGCTTACA
>JAJSAJ010001095.1 GCA_024274855.1 Planctomycetota bacterium
CGTGTCAAAACAGGCAACACATCCTTCACCCCGGGAGAAGCTACGTCTCGTGTCACCCTCGTAGTGCATCGATTCAAGCAATTCGCTCGATGGGTAAAACGACGTTCGGCAGTTCGGGCAAATCGTCCGCACCAGTCGCTGCGCGACGACACCGATCAGGCAGGCCGCGACTTTGTACGGTGGAACGCCCATGTCGACCAGTCGGGTTATCGCACCCGCACTGTCGTTCGTGTGTAACGTGCTCAAGACCAGGTGCCCAGTCAGCGCCGCTTGGACGGCCATTTGAGCTGTTTCCGGGTCGCGTATTTCACCGATCATGATGACGTCGGGATCTTGCCGCAAAATCGATCGCAAGGATGTGGAGAAGTCGAGCGAACGAGCCGGATCGACTTGAACCTGGTTAATCAACTCCAACTGGTACTCTACCGGATCTTCGACGGTGACAATGTTGCGATGCACCGACTTTATTAACTCAAGTGCTGAGTAGAGAGTTGTTGTCTTACCGCTTCCGGTGGGTCCGGTGACCAGCATCAGCCCATAAGGTTTATCCAGCAGGCCTTTTATCTTACCGACCAAATCGATCGGCAATCCCAGCTCATCAAGCTGAAACGTCAACCGACGACGGTCGAGTACACGAATAACGACCTTTTCACCCAGCACGGTCGGCAGTGTCGAGATGCGCAGATCGACCTCATGCCCTTCGACGGAAACGCGGCAGCGACCATCTTGCGGGCTCCGATGTTCGGCGATGTCCATTTTGCCCATGACTTTGATGCGCGAGACGATTGCCGGATGGATGTCCAGTCGGGGACGCAACACCTCGACCAACTGCCCATCAATTCGGAACCGGACTGCCGAATGTTTTCGGCTTGGCTCGATGTGGATGTCACTTGCCTTCTTGTGCAGCGATTGCAAGATCAGGTAGTTGACCAGGTTGATAATCGGGCTGCCGTCGACAACTTCCTCGACAGATGCGATGTCTAACTCGGCTACGTCTTGTTGCAATTCGACTGCCGAGTCGTCAAGATCCGCGGTAACCATGTCGACAGAGAAGTCGTCGCGATAGCACCGTTCGATCATCCGTTGGATGCGAACGGAGAACGCGAAAACGGGTCGCACTCGCAGGCCAGTCAGCAGTTCCAACTCGTCGATCTGCTGCAGGTTCTGAGGCTCCGCCATCGCGATAGTCAGCGTCTCCCGAACACGGAAGATGGCCAGTGCTTCCAAACGCTCGGCGATGTCCTGTGGGATCAGTCGGACGGCAGACGGATCAACCAGGCCTTCCCGCAATTGCACGCTGGGAACGCCCAGTTTGCGCGAGAGAAAGGGAAGCAGGTCTTCTTCGCTGACCACACCCATCTCGTGCAGGAGATCGCCAACATGTTTGCCTTTTTGCCACTGCAGCTCAAGGACCGCCTCAAGATCGGCGACCGAAAGAAGGCTTGCTTCGACTAACTGTTCGCCAAGGGGTTTCGTCAGTGCCGGCGAGCGCAGCATCTCAGCTGGATCACGAGAATACGCATGATCCGGCAATCCCTGCCAAGGTCGGCTGACCGCTTTCCGGTCAGTCGAGTGCTCTTCGGCCACAATACTCATCGAAGAAAACTCCGTACCGCCTCAGTCACTTCGTCGAAGATCTCCAAATGATCCGCAACCCCCGTGACTTCCAATGCTTCGAGGCACAGCCGATTTGCACCTCCGATTCTCAACGCACCTCCATGCTGATCGAACTTCTCCTCGGCGTTCAACAGTAGTTCCAGCCCTGCACTGTCAAGCAGTGGGACACGCTCCAAATCGAAGACGGCCATCGGGACTCCGGCATCGAAGCACTTTTCGAGGGCTTTCGTCGCTTCCTGCACGTGCTCGCTTGTCAGCGGCACATCGCCCTTGATCACGGTCACCGCCCCTTGTTGTGATTCCTCGAACATTTCGCCTGGTCACTCCATCTGTTCACGGCATCGGCAGTGTGATAATGAATGTACTTCCCTTGTTGATCTTGCTCTGGGCCGTCAGTGTACCGCCATGCAATCTGACGACCTCATAGGCTAAAGATAGCCCAAGTCCGGTTCCCGTTATGGCCTGAACTCGCTCGTCATCGCTTCGGAAGAACTTGCCAAAGATCCGAGGTAGCTCGTCTTTCGAGATTCCGATTCCCGTATCTTCGATTTCAATGACCATCGATTGCTCTTCGACACGCGCTTTCATGGCGACACGCCCGCCTTCGGGTGTGTACTTGGCCGCATTGCCAAGCAAATTAACCAGAGTCGCGGCCAATTTATCCTTATCCACCTTCAACTCCGGTAACTTATCGGACAACACAACTTCGAATGCGATACCTCGCTGGTCCATCTGGGCCTGGATCTTCTCCGCAACGTCTCGCAACAGGCGGTCCATCTCGACTTTCTTGCACGTGATTCGTAATGAACCAGCTTCCATGCTGCTGACGTTCAGCAGGTCGTCAATCAAGCGAGCCAGCCGAGTTGCCTCGGAATTGATCGTGTTGCAGAACTCCTTCTGCTGTTCCATGTCGAGCACGTCGGTCAGCGTGAGCGTTTCCGCGTAGGCTTTGATGTTGGCCAGCGGTGTTCGTAGTTCATGGGTTGCCGAGTCGAGAAATTCATCACGCATCTTGTCCGCGAGTTTTTGCTGTGTGATATCCCGCACAGACCAAATATGGCCCGATTGCGAGCCGTTTTTCGGTGGCCGAACCGGATGGCGAGCCAAACGCAAGTAACGCTCACCCACCCCGCTGGGACGTGACACTTCGACAACAACATGCCGAACGGTCAGTTTCGGGTCGAACAGGGGGCTGTCCGGTGCGCAATCGTGTAAATGAAAACAATCCTCAATGCTCCGATTTGATAAATCCTCGTCCGGTTGGCAACCCGCAAACGCTTGGAAAGCCCGGTTGGTGAATGTGATGCTTCCCATCTGATCGGTGGCGGCAATTCCTTCGGGCAGACTGTCCAGCAACTGAGCGCATTTGTTCCGATCCCGTGATTCGATTGCCGCGCCAATCCGACTCTCCAGACTTGCGGAGCGGGTTTTGCGATTCAACTGATCGGCCAGACGATTCCATCCGAGCGACTCGAGGCCACGAACGCGGAGTGTCGGCAATGACAAATCCGTTGTTACGGGGGCGGCGGCTATGCGACGCAGTTGTGACTCAACGTTGGCCATCGGCTTGACCATGCGTTGGAGCACAAAGGCACCAACAGCTAGTAGCATTATGGGACCAAGAAACGTAACGGGCATGAACTTGGCCGCGGACAAAATGATGCGGGTTGTGTTCGGCTCGGCTATCGCCAGACACAACGTTCCAAAACCGTCTTTTCCCGCCTTCAACGGCACGCCGAATTCCCGTAACGAGCGCCCGCTGTCGTCGTGAAAGCGAATTCGATGAATGCTCCCCCATCGATCGTGTTGCCCAACGGGCGCCGCACCGTCTTGACCAACGAGTGAGGGGATCGAGTGTGCAAGAAAACGGCCCTTCGGAGAAACGACGGCACAGTAGGCCAAACCACCTTCCGCTCGAATCTGCTTGACCTGCGACTGCAGATTTTTGGGGCCGTTTCGTAGATATTCGATCTCAATGCGAGAAGCCGATCGACTCAAGAGCGAAAGGCATGCGTTTTCAGTTCGATCCTGAATCGCCTGGCGCGCGCCCCAGAGAACGCCTCCCGCCAACCAAACGAGGGCAATAAGGCAAAACAGAAGGTAGTAAACGACTACCCGCCGTGGAAGCTCAAGATGAAGCGTCTTGCCCAATACCATGAGGTTGC
>JAJSAJ010001096.1 GCA_024274855.1 Planctomycetota bacterium
CGAATTCTGCTCGAAGCTTGGGAGGGTGGTGACAGTTATTGTTACATCTCGGATGACGACGGCAAGACGTGGCGCGAGGCGCAACGGGTTCGGCCGGCCGGCGGTAAGTCGTACGAGCCCGCCTGCATACAGCTGAAAGACGGTCGCGTGATGATGTTGATGCGCACCGGTTTGGGCTCGCAGTACAAAAGCATTTCCCAGGATAACGGGCTGACTTGGAGCAAGCCGATTCCCACGTCGTTGGTCGGTACGGCCGCGCCGGCATCGATCAGCCGCATCCCGACCACCGGAGATCTTCTGGCGATCTGGAATCACAATCCCGGTGCAAGGAAGCGGAACCCTCTGACTGCGGCCGTATCGAAAGACGAAGGTGCAACCTGGATATCATTTCGCAATATTGAAGACCGGCCTGATGACGCGTGGGCCTATCCGGCGGTCACATGGTTGGACGCTAAAGCATATATCACCTACTTCAACTACAAGGGTGGGTTGTCCCTGCAGCTGAAGATTATCCCGGCAACCTGGTTCTACGAGTGAAATTCGAGAGACATCTTGGTCGAACATCGCCACATTGGGTCGCCGAAGTAGGCATCTATGCTTTGGGTTCGCGTATCGCTTCGTTAGCCAAAAGCAAATTGGTATCGGAGCGCCCCTTATAGGCTTGCCTTCTCGTTTGCACTTTGCGAAGAATTCTGCACAGTAACCGTAGTACTTTTCCGGGTTTCGCCCAGCGCCCAATTCGCCATAGTCGTGCGCGAAGTCCCAGGTGAAGTTCAAATCGGGTGTCGAGTGGCTGACCTTTCCCAAGATCCCGGTCAGGTAATCGGCCTTTTGAAACGTCCCGAAAACGGTAGGAATCTGCTTGCTCAGTTTATTGAAACCGAACAGTCCGCTGTTGTGTCCGTAACGGCCGGTGGCAATGACACCGCGACTGGGTGCACAAATGGCCACGTTTACATGGGCGTATTGGAAACTCATACTCTGCGCTGCCAACCGGCTCAAGTTCGGCATGACGTCTGGGACTTTGCCTCCTAGGTGATCCACTGCCTCATAGCCGAGGTCGTCGGCCGTGATAAGAAGAACATTTGTCCTGCAAACATGGTAGTGGTTCCTCACACAACAACAGGTTCCAGGTTGAACAGACGACAATATTGGATCAGCTGTCTCTTGTAATCGCCGTAGAAAAACAGCTGGTGAAATCCTGGAAATGCCAGGACGTCTTCCACGTTATCGAACTTCGCCATTACCGATACGACGCAGCCGCCAGATGGTGGTACGGACCTGTTCTCCACGACCCTACCGGCAGAAATCAGCACGCGGGTCGGTGTTTTCTGGTTGCCAGGCAGCACATCCGCACATGTGATGCGTTGTCCCACTTTCCAGACGGGGCGCGCGGTGGCATCCCGCATACCGTGATGGGGAACGATGTCGTACGGTTCCGGATCTTTGTCGAATCCGTTTAATCGTGTGGCACACGTACAATGGGCTCTAATGATCGCGTCTTGTGCGGTTTCCGGTACGGGGTCTTGTTGGAATCCCGGGCGGTCGAAGAGATATTGAACTAGCAGGTGCGCGGCGACAGCCCCAAGATCCGCCTCGCACGCCGCGGGAATTCCGTCGTCATTCATTCGTGACCACGCAATGCAGGGCAGGCTGACTTTGGTTCGGTCCCCTGAATATATCCGGAAGTTCATGCGAAAGGAAATGGAGGAGAGAGAAAAAGCCCGTTTCACCGAAGACGGAACAGACGATAACGCGGAAATGTCGAAAAAGGCACGGTCGCGAGGTTGTCAGAGCATGTGGTACGATGAAACGTAGTTGTTCACGGGGTTTTGGTCTTCCATGGTGTTAGCACGGGGAGTTTTCACCGATTTATCATTAGTCATTTGACATTACTCATTTATCATCGAGAGAGGCAGCGCAGCCGGGTCGTACTCTTTCCAGTGCCAAATGCCAAATGCCAAATGCCAAATGCCAAATGCCAAGTGACAAGTGCCAAGTGACAAGTGATAAATGATAAATGATAAATGATAAATGATAAATGATGATTGCCGATCCACGCACTCTCGCCGTGAACGGTTACGATGAAACTAACCACCACCGGCGTATCGAAACCATTTGGGAGAACCAATTATGAAACACCGCACCGTGGGAAAAGCGATCGCCCTGAGTACCCTGGCGCTGTTGTTGTTGGCACCGACAAGCAAGTGCTTGGCCGAGCAACCGTCGGGTAAGCCGATATTCAAAGACCACGTACTCTATGCCCCGGCACATTTCGGAAACAGCTATGAGGTGATGGGGCGTTATGAAATGCAGCAGCTGATCGCCGAGGCCAAACATTGGGGATTCAACCGCTATGCCGACTGGTTCGATACGGTCGACTGTTCCGACCCGTTTGCCAAACACGGTCACGCACACGTTCAACTGGCCGAAGCACTGTGGGCCCGGAAACTAGCGAATTTCGCCTCCGCCCAAGCACTCGGCCTGAAATGCGATCTGGTCATCACGCCGAATCATGTCTTTATCGATCAGTGCCTGCCGGGACGACTGGCCAAACAAGGTGGCCGCGTTTTTGGCCAGCTAGTCTGCCCGTCCGTTGCGGAAGGGCGAGCGATGATTCTCAAGAACTACGAGAATATGTTCGCCGACATGGCTCGGAAGGGAATTCGATTGTCGGCCATTTGCCCCTGCCCCTACGATTACGGTGGCTGCCTGTGTGACCAATGCCAACCGTGGATCATCACCTTTGCAAAACTCTGTCGCGAAATCCATGCGGTTTGCAAAAAGTATCATCCCGATGTGAAAATGCATATGATTGGCTGGTGGTGGAAAGTGGAAGAGCATGAGAAGTTTGCCGACTGGGTCGACACGAACGCTCCTGGTTGGGTCGAGCGTATTTACATGCACATTCCGTACGGGACGACGACCGTCAGTTCTGTTCGGTTGCCAAAAGGATGCGAGCGTGCGGCGTTCGTGCACATTGGGTACGCGGATCAGGCAACCCCACGTGACGTTTATGGCCATCTGGGGCCCGTGATTGCGGCTGTCCGACTGCCCAAGACCGTTCACAGTCTGGCTGATCAGCACGTTTCGTCCGTGATGGCTTATTCGGAAGGTGTTTTTGACGACGTGAACAAATCGCTGCTGGCCGGTATCGGATCGGGGCAATTTGCCGACGCTGATCAGGTGTTGAGGTCGTATGCAAAACGCTACTTCCTGGGCGACTCGGACGACTCGGACGATGCAGCCGAATGGGCCAAGTGGCTCAGACAATGGGGCATACCCTACCAGGTGAACACCGTGGCGGCGATCGAGCAATGGAAGTCGCTTGCTCCCGCAGTGATGCCGGACAACTGGCGTCTTCGTCAATGGAACTACAAAATGAGAATGCTGGATCTGAATCAGCAAATCGGAACGGGCAAGACGTGGACTCCCGAGCGTCTTGCACTCGTCGACCGTCTTTGGAAGACCCGCGAACAGCTTCATAGCCGTGTCTGGGGCCTGGGACCGGTCCGTCATGTATTGAACATCCGCTTCACGTCGTTTCCGTGGTACGGCGAGTGGACTCGGTATCAAGCTGCGACACAAGAATCGCAACTCGGCTCGCCGGCGTCAGAAAAGGAATAGGAGCTTGTCATGAGTCGTGATGCCAGATGCGTTTTCGTTGCGTATGACCAGAAAGTTGCCGATGTCGTGGTCGCGGCGCTCGGCGGCCATGGGATCACCGCGAGATCAATGGGAAGCGAAACGTTAAGCAGCATCTTGGGATTCGCGTCATGGCCCAGCCCCACAAGTCGAAACGGTGGAATCGAGGTCTGGGTCGCCGATGAAAATGACGCGGAAGTCGCTCGACAGATCCTTGCGGAGCTCAAAGAAGAAAAGTAGCCGTTCACGCCGCTGGGGTCTGACGCAATTTTCGGCGGAGAAAGCGTTTCTTTACGCGAACACATTTTGTCGCCGAAAATGGGTCTGACCCCTTGGAAGCAAACCGGCGGCCTACATTCCGTGAACGGTTACGAAGAAAAAGACCCGGCTGATGATGAATGACCGAAGGCTCAACGGGCAGCTGGCTTTGTCAAAGCTATTTGTCTTTTGTCATGATCCGGCCTAGTTCGATGTCATCAAACCAGACTTGTCCGTCCTTGGCTCCGTCGGCCAGCAGCATGTAGACTAAACGTAGTTGCTCAATCGGAGGTGTACGCAAGTATAAATTGATCGACTGCCAGGAGCCGCCCGGTTTGTTTTTCACGGTGGATATCGCGTTTGAGAACTGTGTCAGCCATTTCCCCTTGGCATCCTGCCACTTGATCGTTACGCCAATGGTTGCTTCGGGGCCGATCTCCTTGGTACGGACGCGACATTGAACGTGATACAGCGTATTCGGCTCGGCAGGAACCTTCTTGAGAAAACAGAGTGGTTGGCCATCCGAGCCGTTGGTGGAGATTCGCAATGAGCCTTTGGCTGTTCCGTCAGGTGTCCGGTCCCAGGCAAACTGGGCCTTGCTCCCAACTCGCTGCCAGTAACTCCAACCATCGGGAAGGCTTCCCTTGCTGCCATCGCATGTGTCGAAGAAAACCCGTTGTTCTCGAGTTCCCTCGGGCAGCCCCTGCTTTGCATAGCGCAGCAACTCGATGCGACTGGCCATCGCCTGTTTGACATGGTTCCAGCCGTCACAAAGAAATGCGGCCCGCGCTTTCTGACCTTCGGTTTCGGCGAGTGTGCTGACCTGGTTCATCCACGCCTCGCATCGATCGAGGTCGTCCACGTCCAACGCGTCGAAATAGCCCGTATCGTGCATCGGCAAGTAGCACCGGCGTTTGACTCCGGCTATGAACCAGTCGGTTTGTGGCACTCTCCGTATCCAGAAATCTTCCCAAAAGGCATAGTAGGCTCGCAAATGCGGTGCTGCTTTGGAACCGACGGCCAGGTTGCACCACTCATCCAGCATTTCATCAACGTCGCGAGTCGGGTCCCACAGCAGTTTGAAGAATACATACAGTTTCGGCCCTTCGATCCAGGCCTTGGTTGGATAGGCTTCCGCGTAGTAGGCGACCACTCCGGCCTCGTTGGCAAACCGAAGATACTCGCCCATCAAATGGGGATAGAACCGAGGTAGCTTGTAGAACTGATCGCCGTAAATGTAGTCGTACCACGCCAGGCGACCGGCGACTTTCATCCACGCATGAGTACGATCGATATCAGCCTGTCGAGCGTTCGGATCGGCCCACATCATTCGGTCAATACAGACGTAAGGAAGGATGTGTGAGTTCACTTTGGTGTTTCGAGGTGGATCGGTTACTTCGTTGTATGCAAGGCAACCAAACCATTTATCGGGGTGTTTATTCAGCACGCCCTCGACAACCTGGTTGGCCCAATTGAAGAAATAGTCGGATAGATCCACGTTTCCAATGGAGTTTCGTCGTACGTCGCCTTTCATTACGGAATCGTCCCATGCATGTGTGTCGTTCATGCCGAGCGAATACGATTCGACATCAGGGTGTTTGTCGAAAAACAGATTGATCCGTTCCACGGCCTCGTGGACGATGTGATCGGCGGTCAGTACGGGTTGCCAATTGTAGTCACCTTGCTTGACCGGCACCCGATGCGTACCGTTGACTACCGGATAGAACCGCGGGTGCGTCTTGCCGTACTTGTCCGCCGGGAAGAGATGAAGCAAGTTATGGTGGAACGACATACGTCCATGCATCCGCTGGCGCACCAGCCAATTTGCCATGGGGTTCTTCTGGCGAGAACCGGCGAACGCGTGGCCACTGACCTGCCTGCTGAAAAACGCAGGCTTGCCGCGAACCGTTTTTCGAGGAAGTAGGACGTCCTTGGACTTGGGGACATACTCTCCCACTTCACCCGGCAGCAACCATCGCACACCCAAGTAACGCTCGAGTAGTTCCTGAGTGCCGAACAAGGCGCCCCACTCGGAACCACCGGCGATCTTCAGCTCGTTCGGGCCTGGTGATGAGATTATGAATCCGTCTTTGTCCAAAGTCGCTTCCGGTGACCTTGCCGTGATTCGCAGCGCGGCCATGTCGCCCGGTACCGTTGAACGAATGGCAAGCTGAACTCCCGTGCTTTTCTGGATGATGCGTACCGCAAGCTCCGCCGCCTCCTTGACCATCGCTCCTTCCGTCATGTCGCACACAACGCAACCAACCGCCTTGTTGTCGCGAACGAGTGTCACCGAGTCAGCGAGTGCTGGTGTGCCAGAAACGGTCAGGCCGATGCCGATCGCGATGGCAATCCAATGGATGTTCATGTTAGTGCTCCTAACGTGGACGAGCCGGAACCATTACAAAGTGCACTCCGGAAGCCGCCTGGTTCAGCTGGCGGAGCAGTCCCACAGTAAACCTATCTGCACAGGCACCCTCCCCCGCATTCCGACAGGAAAAGGACTCAATGATGTGTGAGTTTATGTAGCCATTCACGCCGCTGGGGTCTGACGCAATTTTCGGCGGAGAAAGCGTTTCTTTACGCGAACACATTTTGTCGCCGAAAATGGGTCTGACCCCTTGGAAGCAAACCGGCGGCCTACATTCCGTGAACGGTTACGAGCTTATTAATCCAGCACTCGGCATTGATAAACGAATGCCGGTGGCAGATTGCGCCAAACGGTCGAGCTGCGTTGCACGGACGTAAAGGACTTGTGCAGTAGTCGTCGAAAGCGAACTCCGGCCGGCATCAGGGTTCCCTGGAGGTACGCAAAGGTGCAGAAATAGCCTCCTTTCGAGATGCGTGACAGAATCGCGTTGATCAGCGTCTGTTGAAGCTCGGAAGAAAACGCTGCCCAGGGCAATCCACAGACAATGCAATCGATCGTCGAAACACCTCGCTCATCACAAATCGCATCGATGTCGGCAACCGAGCGGCAGAGTATATCGACGTTCGGGAACTTGCTCTTCATCGTCGCGGCAAACTGGCTATTCAGTTCCACGGCAAAGAAGTGTGTGTCTTCATTCATCGATTTAAGAATGCTGGGCGTAAACGCACCTGTGCCAGGTCCGAACTCGACGCAAGTCGTGACTTCGTTCCAGTTGATCCAGCCGACCATCTCGCGGGCAAGATGCCGGCTGCTTGGTGCGATGGCGCCGGTTGCAATTGGGTGGCGTACAAACGAGGAAAGGAATCGCGACACCCTATTCACTCCTTCTTGTTAACCGGATATCAAGTTGGTTTTCCGGCACGGTTCACTCGAAGTCTGCTTGATCGACC
>JAJSAJ010000133.1 GCA_024274855.1 Planctomycetota bacterium
GTGTAACCCGAGTGGCCCGACGCATGGTAGTTGCCGTAAATCCAGTAGGTGCGGTGCCACCAGCTGTCGTCCAAGAAGCCCGTACCGCTGAACAGATGGGCGTCTTCTCCCTTCTGCTTCTCACCGCCGAGTCGCGAATTAATCGAGGCAACATCTCGGCCGTAGGTATTCGGTTTATAACCATACCGTTTTCCGTCGAACATGAGATTCAGGCGGTTCCCTTCCAGGTCAAATGGCTGGTACCGCATGAATATCTTCTTGCCGTTCGAGGAGAGCAGGTCGGTAAGGGCCATCGGCATGTTGAGAATCTCGTGCCGCATCTGCAACGGTTCGTCCGTGCCCGGCACCTTGTCGCCCATGATGTGCTCTTTGATTTTTCGGCCGGTCAACGCATCGAGAATCAAGAAGCGAATGCCGCCATCAGTGAACATCGAGCGACCGGCCACCGTGTAGAGCCGATCGTTCATTATCAGCACATTGCCATGCACCGGGTGCGTCGATTCAATACGTTCCATGTACATATGATTGGCCAAGGCCGGTGCGGCCTGGTATTTCCAACGCAACGATCCGTCACGCAAGCCAAGACAGTAGATAAACCCGTCCGACGCGCCAAAATAGACCAGTCCTTTGTAGATGGTCGGGGACGAGTCGATGCGCCCGCCAGGGAGGAACCGCCAAGCCGGCTCGCCCGTACCCGCGGCGAAGGCACACAGCACCGGATTATCTTTATCGGCCACCAACACCATCTCGTCCGCAATCACGGGCTGAGTCAACTGCCCGCCGAGTTTGACAGACCACGTCAACTTGCTCGGATCACCGATCCCGCTGATCAGTCCACTACGGGCAATGTCGCACCGGTATGTGGGCCACTCGCCTTTCTCTCGCGACTGCTGTTTCGGGTAGTCAGCGATCGGATCGCCGACAACAGTTAATCGCTGGTCATCAGGAATCGGCTGCAGCACGCGCTGCGACCAGTTGGCGGGCGCCAACGCCGTGAAACCGAACATTTTGGCGCCGATGTAACACGAGCAAGGATGTTGCGGCGCGTACAACAGGCCGTTGGCGGGCATGATGCCGTACAGACACGCGCCACGTACCCAGTGATGCAACGTCCATTCACCAGTTTTAATGTTAACAAACTCCGTGCCGGTCCGGCTCATGATCAGGTAGTCCTCGGTCGCCTTGGCCGGATAGCAGCGGTGGTGGAACCAATAGGCAGGGATGTCGTGGAACTTGACCACTTCCTTACCCGAACTGGGATTCCGGGCAAGAATTTCACCCGTGCCCGTTGGGCTTTGTGAACTTCCCGAGGTGACATTGGCCCCCCACATCTTGCCGCCGATCATCAGTAGGTCGCTAGGCGATTGGTAGCCTCCCGAAGGGTGTTTGGCCGTCCAAAGGACCTTCCCGTTTTCCGTCGACAGTCCGGTAACCTTTCCGCTGGCGCTTCCTCGATGAGGTACGTAGCCTTCGCCACCGACGAACATCACGACGCCGCCTTGGACGACCATCTTGGGCGCGTAGAACGTGGTCATTTTTTTCCACACGGGAAGTTCGGCGGACTTCCACAAAACGCTGCCATCCTCGCGACTCAACGCGACCGCTTCGTTGCCGTTAAAGAAATAAACCTTGCCCCGCGACGCGCTCAGGGTACTCGGTGCAACCCAATCGAAAGTCTTAGACCAAAGCACTTCTCCCTGATCGAGATCGCAACAAAGAACCTGCTTCTTGCGTTTTATCCACCGACTGCGAGGATAATTCATACGCGGTCCCTTTGTGAATTCATCCTTATTCTTGTTTGTATCGGCCACTAAGTAGAGGAACCCCTCCGCATAGATAATTTCCTCGGTCCCCTTCGTGCCGCCCAGCGTCTTCAGAATCTCACCCGTATCGGCATCCATCACGGAGACCGGAGCTTCGATGCCCAGTGTGGCGCATACCCGGTTTCCCGCCACAATCAGTCGGCGAGGCAGCGTCGCCGGCCCGCTCTTCAGTCCGTACAGATTGCCGACCCATTGGTCGATTGGCTGCTTCCACAGAACCACTCCATTGAAAGCGTCGCGGGCAATCAGCTTCCAATGGCAGGGAAGGTAAGGCGAATAGGTGCTCCCTTCGTCAAAGATGTAAAACACCTTCCCGTCGCCGCTCACGCACGCGGAAACACTCGACATTTTGTCGTGATGACGCGACCATCGTGGTCCGCCGACCCATTGCATGTGCTTTAGCGGCGGTTTCAACACCTTGTCCGTCGACACGGCATTCCCGGACGCGTCGTGCAACTGCATTGGCCAGTCGTCCATCGTTTTCGGACGTGGTTTTCTCAGTACCGCCGAACCAAGAAGGGCCATCCCTTCCGGTACCAGCACGCGCAAAACCTCCTCGCGAGACACCGTATCCGCGCGCTCGATGATCAACAGGTTGATGAAGTTGTCGATGAACGGCAAGGTCCCCGATTGCCAGACACTGACGTGGATCTTGCCGTGCAGTCCGGCCGCGACCAGCGCCGACCGTGACTCGCGCGCGTCGGTCTCCTTCGCAACAAGCAAATGGCCACGCAGATTTGGAACTTCGCGCTGAAGCGACGTCAACAGCGACGCATCGGCCCCGTGAACATGGACCGCCACGCCGCCGGTGAACTGGCCCTTCGCAAGAATCGCCCGCGTCCTATCTTGACCCTGCAGCTCGCCTGCTAACGTCAAAAAACTGATCAGCACCACACACCATGCACTGATTTCATTCCGACATAGTCGTCGATTCATTGATTGGTTCCTTTTTGGGCACACACCTGTCGAGAATCGTTGCGGCCGCCTCATGGATTCGAGTGCCGGCATGCACAGCCACATCCGCTCGCATTTGAAACGAGCCTTGTTTTTTTGGGGGGCCCTCTATTCTAGCAAGGGTCCTCGTCCTGGTCCACCATGTTGTTGATCCTTCCACGAACACTGGCGAAGAGCTATGATGGATGATCACGCGCTCAATTCTCACTCCGTTGGACTATCCCTCTGCAGCAACGGCCCTCTGCATCGACGAAGATACTGACCATACAACACAAGATCACACAGCGCACATTCAACCAAACTGGAGCCACAACCGTCTTGGGATTGGCGGCCACGGCAAGCACGACCCGCCCACCAACCTGACACCCAATCCGATTCTCTGGGCACTCAAGTACAAGGAATTGACGTCATGCTTCATCTGGACATCCGTTCGTCGCGGCCGATCGCGGGGATTCTAGCGGCGGTTTTGATTTCGGTGTTGCCATCAAGCGGACTGGGGGCTGCCAAACCGAACCAAATTCGGGCAGGCGTGGCCGTGGCCAACATCACGGCCGATCCAACGTCGGCGGCAGTTCACGATCCACTCTTTGCGAAAACACTTGTCATCGAACAGGGCACGAACCGAGTGGTAATCGTCACATTGGATGTGATTGGCGCGTCGCAACCGTTGGTCTCGTCAATCCGCGCCGGCATCAAAAAGGAATTCGGCATCGACGGCAGCCATGTGTTGATCAACGCGGCGCATAATCATAACACAATGCGGCAACTCGCCAGCGATTTGGCCAAACGAACCGTGGCGGCGGTGCGGCGCGCGTTGGAGAGCATGGTGCCGGCACTTTCTTGAACTTCAAGACGTTTCTGCCGCTTTACGTCAAACACGCCGTCGACGAGGCGCATCCAGCCTACGCGTCCTATCTGTACATGCATCAGAAGGCGACGGGCCGGAACGACCTGAACCACTTGGACGAACAAAATCGACGGCGATTGAAAAAGTATCTCCAGTGCATTGCACAGATGGAACATTTGATCCAATTGCGATCGAACTTGTCGAATTTACAGAAGCAGCAGCAGCGGGCGGAGACCGGCCCGATCAAGGCGGAAATCCAAGGCATTCGTATCGGAGACTTCGCGCTGGTCACGTTTCCCGGCGAGCCATTCGCGGAAGTCGGCCTGCGGATCAAGAAGCGATCGCCGTTGGAGTTTACATTCCTGGCAGGGTACTCGAACGGCCATCTCGGCTATGCCCCCACGGCGGACGCCTACCAGGGCGTGGCGTACGAAGATGTCTTAACCCCGTTTGCCCCCCAATGGCAAGCGATCTTCGAAGCAACGGCGCTGGACATATTACGAGACTTGACATCCAAATAGATCAGACCCGTCTGGGGTCAGATCCGGGTGGCCGTGTGTCGAGCGGGGTTTCGGCATACTCCCAGCGCGATTCAAATAGCCCGCATGTCATCGTAGAATTCGCAATATCATCAGTAGGCTGCGTACTCTTGCAAGGTTTCCCACCAGGCGATGATGTTCTCCACCGGCACGCCCTTTTGGATGATGTGGATCGGCGCAAAGACGAATCCACCGCCCGGTGCCAGGTCTTCGATCCTCCGCTTCGTTTCAGCGGGCTCAAGTACAGGTCATAGTAGTGACCGCCATTCTCCGGCATCTGCCAACCCATACCAAACTCATCGATCAGTCGATAATGGCCGGCCTGCAAGCCAAGGTCTTTCGCCAGTCCAGGTCCGGACGGAGGAAGGGGACCGACGCCCACAACATCCACCTTCAGACGCTGGCGAAGGTCCTCGCTCGGCAGGGCAGCCTGGGTAACCGTATCCGGCACCTCGTCTCCCTGGGGCAGCCCCAGACGCGCCCGCAGATCGCGCAAGGTGTGAATGCTGATCGCGGTGACCAGCGCCCCGCCCAGATCCAGCGGTACCCGGTCCGCCTCTTTGTGCTGCAACGCCGACGTAAGCCGCTCATAACTGGTGTATTCCATGATTCATCTCACCTCGGCAAGGGCTCCGGCAATGGCTTCTCCAATCCCGCTGGCCCCACCGGTGACAAGAGCAAGCAGTCTTTTCGGTTCGTTCATGATCCTGTTTTCCTCGCGATGCTAACGGCCGTGTTGTATCCCGCGGATTGGTCACGGCCCAAGGTTGGCGCGTGCGTACCGAAGACTTGCCGACAGATTGGCATCTTACAGTGCGACCTGCTTCTCAAGCGAAAGCATGTTCACTTGTTGTAGCACATTGGCCTGATGCGCATGAACGAAACGCAGCGTTCGTGCCAAGTCCTGCCCAGGTACGTTCGGCATGGTGATCCAGTATGCTTCGGTCAGGCAGGGAACTTTCAAGGCGTCACGTGTGATCAGCTCCAATACCATGCGGATGTCCGGCTTCGCCTTGCGAAGGGTCTGCACCATGCGTTTCAGGTCGAAAGCGCCCTGGCCAAGTGGAATGTCACCCAGCAGAAAACCATCATCGTACTGCCTTAGAGCCTGGTCCTTGAGGTGCACGGTCTTGGCCCACGGCGCCAACGCCTCAACCGCGCCCATCAGGTCGTCCAACAAGGCAAAGCTGTTGCCGGTATCCACACACGCTCCGACGTAGTCACTGCCGATGTGCTTCAGAAGAGCCACACGTTCGTCAATCCGTTGGCCTTTGTGGTTCTCGACCGCCAGCGGCACACGGTGCTTCTCGACGATCGGCGCCGCCAACTCAAGCATCCGCCGTGCCCGGCCGGTGAAGTCTCGGAACTCCTCGAGCGAACGGAACCGTTCATAGCGTCGGCCCGGCAAGACAACCGTGCGCGCCGCCTGGACGCCAACCCGTGCCGCCGTGCGGATCTGCGCTTCGAACCGAGCCCTATCCAGTCTGCCGGCAGGCGGATTGACGATGGCGTCGATGAACATGCCACGCTGCCTGGCCCACTCGCCCAGTGCGACGGCACGTCGATCGGAGAGGCCGTCCAACTTGGCCTGCATGCCGCCGAATCCCAACGCGTGGCAGTGCTCGAGAAACCTCTGTGGCTGGAACAGATCGATCTTGTTCTTGTTTTGAAGCATCCACTTGCGACGCAACCGGCAGTCGTAGAGAACGAGTCCTAGTTTGGTAATCCCACGTTGCCCCTTCGCATCCGCACTCGCCGCGGAAACGACCTCGCCGAGTCGAA
>JAJSAJ010000134.1 GCA_024274855.1 Planctomycetota bacterium
CGTTGGAAACACTTTGCTCAAGCCGATCATCTTGCCGCCAATACTCGGTTTTTTCTCGACAATCAGGACTTGAAATTCTTGGTTTGCAAGGTCGACCGCCGCCTGCAATCCGGCAATTCCGCCACCGATCACCAGAGCATCGACATCGATATTCGTCGAGACCATCATTCGACTCCTGACCAGATTCTCAGAAATGTACCCGGACGACCACGGCACGATCCGCCACACTGTCACACTGTCACGCGACAGATTGCAGGTCTAAGATCAAATCGTTCATTCGTTGGACTTCCTTCAGAAACGATTTGGCACACACGGTGCAGATTGCACAGAGTCGAAGCCGATTCGTGTCGATCCCATCCGCTTTCATCTGTTTGTGCACTTGGGCAATTCGCGAAGCCAACGCGTTATAGGCGCCCTCGTAAGGACACTCATGCCCACAGCTCATTACGATGATCCCACCGATCCCACGCCGGAAACAACGCAAATAGAAATCGACGGGGAACAAGACAGGCGCCGGTACCCGCAACACATACGTATTGGTCGGATACTCGGCGTGATTCTGGCCCGCATTATCCGCACCCGGATAGGCACAGGCCTCCGTAGCCAAAATCAAAATCCGTTGCGATGCCCGCTCAGCACCCTCGTTCATGATCCACTGCTCCTTGAATCTTCTTCCTCTCCCAAGTTACGGCTCATCCATTGGGGTGTGGAACCGCTTGCCGCTCCGGTTCGGCGACACACGAGTGACCTTTGCAGCAAGCTCGGCCACACTTAACACACTACGAGCCTACAACGGCGTGGCAGAGTCTCGGCGGCTACTTCGCACGCCGAATGAACATCCGGTCATAGCCTTCGCCCGGCAAGACACCCAGAAACTCATGCCCCATCTTGGCAGCCCACTTCGGCAAATCGTTCTTGGTCGACGGGTCCCCCGACCATACTTCGATCGTTTGGCCAACAGTCACTTGACCGATCCCCTTTTTCGCCTCCAATAACGGGCCCGGGCATGCCGAACCACGAGCGTCAATAACTTTCGTCACGTCCACGTCATTCAAATCAATATCGCTCATCCAACGAACTCCTTCGTTACCTTTTTTCATGGTCAAGAACGCGCCAGCCCTATCTCAAGACGGTCAGAACAATGTCCGAACACTCGCCCGCTCCGGCTGGTCGCTGGAACTTTGTCAAACACTTAGGCTTCGCCAATCAATGACTGTCGCACGCCTCCGCGTACAGACCCCCGTGGGCTTGCCCCATGGGTGAATCAGTCTCGCAGCTAAGGAGGATCACCGCACGAACGCCCCCCGGTAAACGCGACAACAATTGATTCGCCGGCCCCTAACAATCATTGAAGTCAGTAATACCGAGCTAGCAATAGGTCAGTACCACGTCGGCTTCTTCCGCCATCGATACGAACTCCGCAACTCCACCACACTCGACACCATCAATGAAATCCGCTTCCGAGACGTTGACAATCGGAAAAGCTGCGGAACAAGCAACCAGGCGCGTCCCAGCTTCCCGAGCGATCTCCATGTACTCGGGCAGCGTCTTAGGCGCACCCGGCAATTCGATCTTCTCAGCACCACCCTTGCAGATGATATTCAACCCGCTCAGTGTAAAAAACAGAGTCAACTCCATATCCAACGCGATCGCGCCACATCCCAACATAAACGGCGGGAACGCCTTGTTCGGATCATCGGACCCACAAAACACGAGCATTTTCTTAGCCATTCGCCCTTTTCCTTTCTGATTTCCA
>JAJSAJ010001097.1 GCA_024274855.1 Planctomycetota bacterium
ATTCCACGTGCGCACGCAAGTCACGCCCATGCGAGCCATCGTCTTGAAACCGTCCTCCTGCTCCCACGGCGTCGGCAGCACCATGCGTTGGGGAATGCCGTAGAAGTAGTCGTATGGCAGGTTGAGGCCAGGCATATTGACACCGATGAAACGGAATGCCTGGTCGCCGTCCATCAGCCTGTCGCCGTCCCGTGTGATGAAATGCTCGAACCCACCTCGACCGGTCTCGCCGGTGAACACTTCAGATACGGCAACAAGTTCAATGAAAAGGAGGAATCCAAGAAAGGTCAGTAGTCGGCACATCGCGATCTCCGTCTTCAAAGATGACACAACTTTTGGGATGAATCCTTCGGATACCCAAACCATCATATCCGTTGACTGCCGTCGGCCATACAAGGACCTACTGTAATATGTGTCATAAATGCTATACAATATAACGTGTCGTGTCCGTTGGCGGATATAGATGACCCATCGAATTCATTGGCGGTTTCGCCGGCTCAAGAGATCATTGAAGATGCGAGGGAGCAGTGAGTAGGATGTTTGAACGTTACACTGCACCACCAGGTACAGTGACATCGCAAAAAACAGCCATTGCTCTTTGAATCCCGAACGAATCAGATCAGAACGACAGATCGGCGGCCTAAGTCGCTGGCACGTTGGCCGAACGACACGCCGAAGATGAGTGAGCGCTTTGCCCACGTCGAGCTCGGCGAGCACCAGACCAAACGCGACGGCGAGCGGACCATTGTCGAGGACTCCGACGTCTTCTACTACTCGAACCCGCGTCAGGACGCGTGGGCGGACGAGCCCGACGCCTGGCTCTTCGGATACTGGCAGCGTGCCTATTTCTCCTCCTACCGCAAGATTCTTGACATCGATCCGGAGAAGAACCGGATCCAGGTAGACTGTAACCTGGCTCCCGGTGCCGGGCGAAGGGCCGAGATGGTCGAGGGCTCGGGTTACCAGGGGATCAACCTGCTCTCGGAGCTCGACGTACCCGGCGAGTGGTACCTCGATCGCGGCACGGGCCTTCTTTACTTCTGGCCTCCGTCGCCCATCAAAGAGGCCGAGGTGGTCGTGTCGATGCTCGAGGCTCCGATCATCGCGACCGAGAGCGTCTCAAACATCGTCTTCCGCGGGCTGACTCTGGAGGCCGGACGCCAGCACGGCGTTGTCGTGAAGGGCGGCGAGAACGTGTTGCTGGCCGGCTGCGTCGTTCGGAACATGGGGTGCAAGGGTGTGAACGTCGAGGGAGGCGATTTCCGGCTGCAAGGCGATTCTCCCGTGTATGGCGCCTGTCTGTTCGAGCCGCTGCCGTTGGAGAAGATGGGGCTGTACGAGGACGAGCTACGCACCAACTGGCCGGTCGATCATCCGAGCGGAAACTACGAGACCGCCAAGTGGGAGTAGGTCTCAATGTCATCAAGAATGGTTGTAGGCAACCTCGTTGTGCGTGATGCGGCTGAATGGGGCGTGGGCTACGAAAACACCGAGCACGCCGCGGAAAATGCGGTCACCGTCGTGGATAAACGTATTGTCGACCGTGTTGTGTGCGCATAGGAACTCGGGCAGCGCATCGTCAGCGGGCAGTCGTCCCATTCGCGTGAAA